>CAMHER010000057.1 GCA_946184215.1 uncultured Clostridia bacterium
CAAGAAACGCGCCGGGCTTGACCTGCCGGAAGGTCTCTTTGTTCAGCATGTGATAAGTCTCGTCGGTCAGTGCGATGGTGAGGATGATAAAGTCTGACTGCCGCAGCAGCGGCTCAATGGTATCGCCGTTTTTGCCGGAGAGCTTTTGGTCGATGTAGTCCAGCCCCTGAATGGGCGAACGGTTATAGGCGATGATCTTCATGCCGAAGGCGTGCAGACGCTCGGCCAGAAGGCGGCCGTTGTTGCCCATGCCGATGATGCCCGCCGTGCGTCCGTAGAGGCCGCGCCAGCTCTCGCTGCCCTCCACGCCCCACTGCGCCTTTTCCTGGGCGGCCAGCAGCTCTTTCGTGTGATAGCAGCCCTGGAACATGAAATAGACGGCGTGCTCGGCCAGCACCGGGGCGCTGCGCCCCGCCGCGCCGGTCACGGGGATGCCGCGGGCAAAGACCTCCGGCCGGGCGGAGCCGTTGAGCCCCGCATGGTCGCACTGGATCCATTTGAGGCTGTTTTCTCCCAGCAGGCAGGGATCCACGTCGCCCATCACGATGGCCACGTCCGCGTCCCTGACTTCTTCGGTCAGCCTCTCTTTATCGTAAAAATCCACATAGACAAATTCAGCATCCGGGAACACCCGGCGCAGGTCGTGCATGTTCTGCTTATTATACCAGACCGTGGTCACCACTTTGTTGATCTTCGGCATTTACGATTCCTCCCGCGGTATTTTACAGTTCCCATTATGGCAGAGACCCAGCGGCTTGCCCATACGCAGATTTGCTTTTTTGTTATGAAATTTGCTGACTTCTCAGTTTGATGACGGCGGGACAGGAGGGAAATAAAGAGAAACAGCAGCGGCAATCAAAACTAAAATAAGAACTGTATGGCAAATTTAGACATATGCAAGAGGACGGCATAGCAGTATAGTGTAAACAAGGATCCCGTATCCTGTCGAACTATGTGAGTCAGAAGATGAAACAGAAGGAGAGAATGAGACTATGCAGAAGAAGACAAGCCATGTGTTTCGCGGCGTTGCCAGCATTTTCCTCGCGCTGCTGATGCTCTTCAGCATCGCCTTCTCCGTTGCCAACAGCTGGGAGGGCAAGGTCAATGAGCTGCTTGGCACCGAAACGGCCACGATCACGCGAAGCACCGACCCCGCGGACTATCCGTTTCAGTCCGACTTTTCCTCGGCTTCGGAACTTGTGGAAGCGGAGATCGCCTATGCCACGCGCCTGCAGGCTGAAGGCAGCGTAGCCCTGAAGGGCATGCCCGCCATCGACGGCGAGCGTGTGACCCTGTTCGGAATGCGCAGCAACAATCTGCAGTACGGCGGCTCCATGGGCGAGCTGATCGACCCCAGCAATGTGGTTCCTTTGGCGCAGGCGCTTGAGGACCGCGGCTTTGCCGTGAATCCCGACTATGTCCAGTTCTATAAGGACATGGAAGCCGACTATGCTCCTGTCAAGGCCTCCGGCGGCAACGTGGTCAGCGACTACGACGGACAGGGCGCCAAGATCGGCGAGGTGCCTGTGAGCGTGTACGACGCGGGCAGGATCGGCGACTACAAAGACGCCGCCGTGATCGTTCTCGGCCGTGACGCGGGCGAGAGCTGCTGCTTCTACCCCGGCGCCAACGGGATCCTGGAGCCGGAGGAGTTCACACAGAGCCCCACCGGCAACGTGTTTTCCCTCACCAACGACGAGCGTGACCTTGTCAACTGGGTGAAGGAGCAGGACTTCGGAAAGATCGTTGTGCTGATCAACACCGGCACCAGCATGGAGATCGAGGAGCTCAAGCAGGACGATGCCATCGACAGCATCCTCTGGATCGGCAACCCCGGCGCCTATGGCACCTATGGGATCGCCGACCTGCTGAAGGGCAACTCGCTTCCCTCCGGCCATCTGCCGGATACCTGGGCGGTCAACTCCGCGCTCTCTCCGGCGGCACAGAACCTGGGCATCTATGTGTTTGCCAATGCGGATGAGATCGAGACGACCACCACCAACGCCCTGCGCTCCGACTGGTACCTGGTGGAGCTGGAGGGCATCTACACCGGCTACAAATACTATGAGACCCGTTATTTTGACGCCGTGATGGAGCAGGGCAATGCCGCCAAGGCTGCCAAGGGGCAGTCTGTGAACGGCACGAGCTGGGACTATGACGGCGAAGTGAGCTTCCCCTTCGGCTTCGGCCTGGAGGGCTCCAGCTTTACAGAAGAGATCACGGATACGCAGATCGACTGGAGCGGCGAGACGGAATCCACGGTGACGGTGAAGGTCACCAACATCGGCGACACCGCCGCCAAGCACGCGGTGCAGCTCTATGTGTCCGTTCCCTACACGGAAAAGGACCGGAACGAAAAGATCGAAAAGGCGGCCATCCAGCTCGTGGGCTATGCCAAGACCGGCGAGGCCAGGGAGCAGAGCTTTGCGGATGTGGAGCTGCTGCAGCCCGGCGAGAGCGAGGATGTGGTCATTTCCTTCAACGCGCGGGATCTGTACAGCTATGACCGCGGTTACAGCCATGACGGCGTCTGCGGCGCGTGGCTGCTGGAGGCCGGAGAATACACCTTCGCCACCGGCAACGGGGCGCATGAGGCGGTCAACGCGGTGCTGCGGGAGATGGGCAAGGATGTGGAGTGCAGCGGCGACGCTGTTGTGGAGAAGGTCTCCATGGACAGCTACCTCACCGAGTCCAACGGAACCGTCATTCAGAACCGCATGGACATGGCGGACCTGAACAATACCGGCACCATGAGCGTGAGCTACCTCAGCCGCAGCGACTGGTTCAACACCTTCCCCAAGAGCGTGACCGGTCTCAAGGCCACCGAGGAGATGATCTTCATGCTCCGCAACGCCACCTACAACCAGGAGCTGGAGCAGAGCCTGTACACCGGCCCGGACAGCTTTGTTTATGGCAAGGACAACGGCATCCGCGCCGTTGAGCTGCGGGGCCTTGCATATGACGATCCCAAGTTTGAGCAGGCCCTGGAGCAGCTGAGCCTGCAGGATTTCATCAACCAGTACATCGCTTACCTTGAAGAGATCGAAGAGCTGGCCATGCCCATCGAGTCCCGCGCGGACTCGCCCCTGGGTCTGATCGCCACCCTCGGCCAGCGCACCAAGGGCACGATCTACGAGGTTGCGGATGACGACGCTGCCTACAAGCGCCACACGGACGTCTATCCCGGCGGCCCGGTGGTGGCCGCCTCCTTCTCCCCCCTGCTGCAGCGGGAAGAAGGAAGAATGGTTGCCAACGACGGCCTCTGGGCGGGCTACAATACCTGGTTCGGCCCCGGCATGAACCTGCACCGCACGCCCTATAACGGCCGTAATGTGGGCTATTATTCCGAAGACCCCGTGCTCTGCGGCAAGACCGGCGCCTATGTGAACGAAATGCTCAATCAATATGGCATGGTCACCAATGTCAAGCACTTCGCCTTCAACGACCAGGAGACCAACCGCGACGGCCTGGCGGTGTTCCTCAACGAGCAGGCTGCCCGTGAAAATGAGCTCCGCGGCTTCCAGATCGGCATCCGCGACGGCGGTATCACCGGCCTGATGAGCGCCTTCAACCGCATCGGCTGCACCCATGTGGCGGCGTCCAAGGACCTGATGAACGGTATCCTCCGGGGCGAGTGGGGCTGGAATGGCTTCATGATGACCGACTCTGTCAAATCCTCCTCCTACTTCCTGCCCCGGGAGTGCGCGGTGGCCGGAAACGACCAGATGCTGGGCGGCTCCAACAACGCCAAGGTCTGGAACTTGAGCGAGGCCGAGGTGGAGAAGGACGTGGTGCTGCAGAATGCCCTGCGCGAGAGCTATCACAGAAAGCTCTTCGTCTATGTCAACAGCGCGCTGCTCAACGGCATCGACGCGGAAGCCTCCGCCGGCCGGGGACAGGTCTGGTGGAAGACCGCGTTTGAGGCGGCGGTCATTGCAAGCGCGGTTGGCTTTGCCGCATTCACCTGCTTGTTTGTTGTCAAAAACCGCAAGGAAAGGAGCATGTAATCATGGCCAACGCAAGAAATGCCAAGGGTGCCGGAATGCACCTGACCACCGGCCTGATCAGCTGCGCGCTGACGCTGCTCGGCGGTGTGCTGTATTATCTCAGTCACAAAACAAACTATTATATCCTGGGCCAGATGAACTCCGGCCTGATCCTGGCTCTGATCGGCTGCGCGCTTGTGGTGGAGATTGCCGCGCTGCTGCTGGTCCGTAAATTCCCCAAGGCGCTCTGGACCCAGTTCCTGACCTTCGGGGTCACCGCGCTGCTTGTGGCCTCCGCCATGCTCATCGTCGGTGACCGTGTGGAAGGCATCGGGAACTGCATCCTCACCGACTATGACTCCGGGCACGGCGGAGAAGAGGCCATCTACATGTCACTCATCGGTGCGGCGAGCCTGCTGGCCGCAACGGTTTACAACATCATCGGATCCTTCTCCAGAGATGGCAACGCCCCTGCGGGAACCGGCAAAAAGATGGGGCTCATTGTAAGCGCCTGCGCGATCGGCCTTGCCGCCATCGTCGCCGCCGTCATGCTCACCGGTGCGGGCAGCCCCAAATCCTCCGCCGCCGGCACAGGAGACTTGGTCAGCGGAACCTATACCGTCAGTTTTAACCAGGAAAATGGAAACATCGATTCCATGCCGGATTATCAGTTCCTGTCCGCCGATATGGCCTCGCTGCTGAAATACGACTCCCGCTCCTATATCGACATCACCTTGAAGCTGGATGGTAAAGGCGAATACTCTCTGGTCTCGGACTACTATGTGTTTGAGGCCGGCAAGCGGGCGGAGATCGGTGATCCCAGCGGCCTGGGCCTTGTCTACCGCACTACCTCCGAGGGCAGCTATTCCATGAATGAAAACGGCAGCCCTGTCACTTCGACCCCCACTCATGTGCTCTTTGAGCTTGCCACCGACACCTATTCCGAGCAGATGAAGCAGCTCATGAACATTGACCTCAACGGAGGCGACGCCGACGGCACCTACGACAGCGCCGAGTACCCCGCCCTGTTCGACTACATCCCGGAAACCACCTGGGCGCTGGGCGACGGCGTGATCCTCAGCTATGGCAAGGGCGCTCTCAGCGGCACCTTCACCGTGAGCTTCAATCAGGAGAGCGGGAACATCGAATCCATGCCCAGCTACCAGTTCCTGTCCGCCGATATGTCTTCGCTGCTGAAATACGACTCCCGCTCCTATATCGACATCAGCCTGACCCTGGACGGCACCGACGCCTATTCCCTGGTCTCCGACTACTATGTCTTCGAGGCCGGCAAGCGCGCCGAGATCGGCGATCCCAGCGGTCTGGGCCTGGTTTACCGCACCACCGCCGAGGGCAGCTACGTCCAGAACGAGGACGGCACCGTTACCACCGCGCCTGCCGCCCACGTGTTTTTTGAACTGCACACCGACACCTATTCCGAGCAGATGAAGCAGCTCATGGCGCTGGATCTGAACGGCAGCGACGCCGACGGCGATTACGATAGCGCCGACGTCCCCTCGCTCCTCGATTTTGTGCCCGAGACCGTTTGGACCCTCTCCGGCTCCGAGATCGTCAGCTACTTGGATCCCAACGCCGAGGAAGAGGAGGCCGAGGAGGAAGAACCCGCGGCTCCCGCCGGCGAGAGCGTCACCATCACCAGCGACGACGGCGCCACCACCATGACCTTCAACCCCGACGGCACTTACCGCTTCTTCTTCGAGTCCTACAGCATCGAGGATCTGGGCACCTATTCCTATGAGGGCGGCGTGCTGAGCGTCACCAACCCCAACGGCGACATCTTCACCGCCGAGGGCGATCCCATGGCCCTGCACTACGTCTGCGCTGTCTCCGATCAGGTCACGGGCGACTTCACCATCCCGGCCAATACCTTCGACTTTGCCGCCGCTCCCTCCGGCGAGAGCGTCACCATCACCAGCGACGACGGCGCCACCACCATGACCTTCAACCCCGACGGCACTTACCGCTTCTTCTTCGAGTCCTACAGCATCGAGGATCTGGGCACCTATACCTATGAAGGCGGCGTGCTGAGCGTCACCAATCCCAACGGCGACACCTTCACCGCCGAGGGCGATCCCATGGCCCTGCACTATGTCTGCGCTGTCTCCGACCAGGTGACGGGCGACTTCAGCATCGATCCTGCTCTGCTGGGCGGCGGCGCCCCTGCCGGGGAGGAGCTCGTCTCCGCCACGGTCCCCTCTGTGGACCAGGCCACGACCATGACCTTCTTCTCCGACGGCCGCTATGTCTTTGAGTTCGGCTCCTACGGCATTGTGGACGAGGGCACTTATGTCTTCGCCGACGGCGTCCTGACCCTCACGGACGCAAACGGCAAGGAAACCAAGGCTGAGGGCGACCCCATCGAGCTGCACTATGCCTACAGCATGTCCGACCAGCTCACCGGCGACTTCACGGTGCCCGCCGAGCTCTTCGCCTTCGAAAAGGAGGGGATGACCGTCTATTCCAACGACCTGGGCACCACCATCAGCTTCCTTCCCGACGGAGGCTACCGTTTTGAGTTTGCCTCCTACAGCATTGTGGACGAGGGCACGTATGTCTTTGCCGAGGGCGTTCTGAAACTGACGGATGCAAACGGCAAGGAAACCAGGGCCGAAGGAGACCCTGTTGCGCTGCACTATGCCTACAGCGCATCCGATCAGCTCACCGGGGATTACACCATTCCTGCGTCGCTGTTCGCGGCTTAAGACAATCAGGAGCTGACGGAAAACCGGCAGCTCCTGAGCCTGCTTGATGAATCGAAAACCAACAGGGGGCAGTGTCCATGAATTTCTGGAAAAACTTTGAAGAGAAAAACCCCAAGCTTGCCAAGTGGGTCCGGGAAGGCGGCCTGTTTATCATTGTCAGCAATGTGATCACCGTGTTCAAGTACCTGATCCTGCAGTTTCTGCCAAAGCTGTTCAGCGCTCTGCCGGAGACGGACTTCGGCTGGCCTGCGATCCCCGTGCACTGGGAGATCGCCGGGCGCGCGGTGGACTTTCAGTGGAACGTGCTGGGCTATGACGCGGCCCACGGCGGCATGCGGTACTTCTTTGCCTATCTGATCGCCATGTTCATCGGCGAGGCGGCAAATTTCCCGCTGCAGAGGAATCTGGTTTTCCGCAGCAAGGGAAACATCTGGTATCAGATGCTGTGGTACTTTATCGCCTTTGTTATCATCACCTGCATCGTCAACTCCATCAACTGCATCTGGGTGGCGGTTGGCGGCCTGTTCGTAAAGGACTGGGTGTACAACATCGTCACGGTGGTCCTCAACGGCGGCGTTTCCATGGTGATATTCTTCTTTGTGAACAAGATCATCTTCCCCGAGGGCGAGGCCAAACAGTAATCCGGACCCGTCCAATGGCGGACGCGTGCCTTTCGCGCTCCACCGGCCCAATACAGACTACGGAAGCAATATTGCAACAATAATTGCAATATTGCTTCTTGTGCTATTTCTCCGGTTCTCGTATAATGACCATCGGATGGCGAAATCAATCGAGCGTTCGATTGATTTCGCTGCCAAACGACAGGCTTGGCAGCGAATGATTCTCAAAATCATTCGCCCGATGCTCATTGCAATGAGTATATGGCAAAACAGCCGTGCTGTTTTGCTGTGCGGCAAAGCCGCGCGGCGAAAAGCTTTTTGGCTTTTCGCCATCATATAATCATTATAATGGACCCGGAACCTGAAGGGAGGAAGCTTATGGACAGCAGAAACAGCAAATACGAAGACCTGTTCCGGGATCGCTCGGTCTGGCGCTCGATCTTTTCGCTGGCGCTGCCGAGCCTGCTGACCATCGTGGTCATGATCTTCTACAACATGGCCGACCTCTTTTTTATCGCCCAGCTGCGGGATACCGCCAAGGTAGCGGCTGTTTCCATCGTCATGCCGGTATTCAGCATCATCATGGCGCTTGCCACCATGCTCGGAGCGGGCGGCAGCGCGATCCTGGCCAACGCCATCGGCGCCGGGGACACGGAAAAAGCGAAGAACACCTCCAGCCTCTGCTTCTGGGCGGCTATCGGGATCGGCCTTGCGGTCAGTGTCCTGCTGCTCAGCTTTCAAACGCCACTGCTCCGGCTGCTCGGTACCAAGCCCGAGATGTGGGAGGACGCGAAACAGTATCAGAATGTGTTGGCGCTCGGTACGGCCTTTATGCTGCTGCCCTCGTCGATGGGGATGCTGATCCGCTCGGAGGGCGCCGTGAAAGAGGGCCTGATCGGAAACCTGACCGGAACCTTTACCAATATCCTGCTCGACCCGCTGTTTATCCTCGTCTTCCGCTGGGGCACCACGGGTGCCGCGATCGCCACGGTGCTGGGCAATGTGGTCGGCACCGCTTACTATCTTTTCTACTGCCTCCGCCGGGCGGCGGTAATATCACTGGACCCCAAACGGGCTCTGGCCGCGCCGGGCGAGCTGCTGTCGATCGCAGCGCTGGGCCTTCCCAACGCGGCCAGCACGGTGCTCTCCGGTTTTGCCTCCACCTTCTCTAACAGCCTTCTCTCTCAGCATGGGACGGACGCCATCGCGGCCCGCGCCGCGGCGGGCAAATCCAGCATGCTGATCTCCATGGTGCAGATGGGGATCTGCATGGGCGTGCAGCCCCTGCTCGCCTATTGCTACGGCGCAAAGAATCTGCCCCGCCTGCGGGAGACCCTGCGAAAGCTGGCTTTGCTCACCGGCGGCATCGGCCTCGGTGCGGTGGCGTTTTGCTTTGCTTTCCGGCATTTCCTCATCTCTCTCTTTCTCAAGGAAGCGGAGGTTGCCGCCATGGGCGAACAGTTCATGCTTTACGTTATGGCGGGCGCGCCGTTTCTGGGCGTGGTATATCTCTGTACGAATTTCCTGCAGAGTACGAGGAAGGCCAAAAGTGCGATCGTGGTCTCTCTGCTGCGGCAGGGGCTGCTGCTGATCCCGCTGCTGTATGGGATGCACGCCCTGTTTGGCTTCCTCGGCATTGCGGCGGCGCACATGGCGGCGGATATAGGAGCGGCGCTGATCGCTGCCGTGATCTTTGCAAGTGAGTATAAGCGCGTGAAGGAGGAGCTTTTATGAATACGGCCAACAACCAGCTCCATCAGGAGACGGAACGACGGCTGCGGCAGGAGCTGCTTTGCTTCCTCGAGCGGGAGCAGGAGCCCACAGTGTCTGAGCTCTGCGAGGCGGCGCAAATCAATCGCTCAACCTTCTACCGGCACTACCGGGATATTCCCGACCTGATGGAAAAGACGGAAAAGGAGATCCAGAAAGGACTGTTCCGCACGGTGGGAAGTCAAGGCGATTTCCTGACGCGCCTGGAAAGCTCCAGCGACGCGCTGGAGCCGCTGATCTCCTACATCGGCCAGAACCGGTACTTTTACCGGGCTTACCTGAGAAAGAACGGCGACGCCGCGCTGGAAGACGGCTACCAGCTCTTCTGGGAAAAGAAGATCCAGCCCCTCTTCCTCGCCCATCGGGTGGAGAGTGAAGCGCGGATGCGATACTATTTTGCCTATGCCAAATCGGGCTTCGTTACGATCCTTCGTATGTGGCTGGAGGGCGGCTGCCGCGAGAGTCCCCGGGAGCTGGCCGGGATCATCCACAAAATGCTGCCTGCAAAGTAATCCCAATGTGGAAGAATCCGTAGCACGGTCAATGAAAGTGTAGCCAGCATGGGGATTATTACGCATGCCATTCGGTTGCCGCGTTAAGCGGCGAGAATGGCGCGTATAAAAATACTATGGAAGCGCAGCTTTCATAGTAAACGAAACGGCTTTCCCTCTCCGGGAAGGCCGTCTTTTTAATAGGAAAGCAAAAATGAGGACGCATTGACGAATATAGAGATTTACCGTCCGGCCCATGTTCCATAGAATAGGATCACGAAATCAGAAGAAAGCAAGGAGATCGCATGGCACATTGGTGGAACGGATATCCCTGGCGGGTGATTCAGCCGAACTTCCGGGAGATCGACACAAAGGACTTCGATGAGGAAGCCTTTCTGGCTTCATTGAAGGACTTCTCCTGCAACGCCGTGATGCTCAACGCGGCGGGTCTGATCGCAAGCTACCCTACTCAGCTGCAAGACCACACGTGCAGCGCGTATCTGGACGGCTTCGACCTGGGTCGCCTCGTGGACCGCTGCCATGAACAGGGCATCAAGGTCATCGCCCGGACGGATTTCTCCAAGATCCCGCTTTCGGTCTACGAGCGCCATCCCGACTGGGCCTACCGCAAGCCCGACGGCGAGCCGCTGATCTACAACGGCACCGTACAGACCTGCCTCTCCGGCGGCTATCAGGGCGGCTATATGGACGAGATCCTCAAGGAGATGTTCACTGCGATCCCCTTTGACGGCATCTACTGCAATATGGGCACCGCCACGGGCGTCATCGTAGACTACAGCATGAACCGCCACGGCCCCTGCCAGTGCGAGACCTGCCGCAGCTCTTTCAAGGCCCAATACGGCATGGATGTTCCCGCGGAGCTGACGCGCACGGACAAGGCCAGTATGGTCTACTTCCGCTTCATGCAGGAGCTTGCCGGCGCGCAGAAGAAGCGCATTACGGCGCTTTTGCGGGAGATAAACCCCGAGCTCGCCTATTGCTCGGTGGACTATGTGCGGCAGGAATCCAACAGCGAGTTCGGCCGCGAGC
>CAMHER010000058.1 GCA_946184215.1 uncultured Clostridia bacterium
AAGTCGGGGTGCTTGAGGAGCATCTGCACCTTGCTCATCGGCGTGACGGAGAGGATGTTCATGCTGTCGTACACGCGGCGGCAGAGCAGCATCAGCTCGTGCACCTTGTCATAGGTGCCGGGGCAGACCTCATTGATCTCTTTGGCGACGGTGGTGTAGCTGTCGTCATAGTCGGGGTGCAGCACCTTGTCGATGCCGGAGTTCGGCAGCGCGACGCGGTAGCATTCGGGCACGGGCAGCCAGTCGATGTCCACGCCCATGTCGTCGAAGAACTTGCCGACCTTGAGGCGCTTGCCGGGCTGGCCGATGGACATCATCTCATGCAGCGTCGCCTCGATCTCGAAGCCGTTGCGCACAAAGTCGGTGGCAAGGCCGCCGGGCATGTTGTGCTTTTCAAGGATCAGAATGTCCTTGATGCCCCAGGCCTGCAGCTGCAGGCAGGCGGACATGCCGGCCAGAGCGCCGCCGATGATGACGACGTCGTAATGGTCTTTATAGAATTTCATACATTCGTCCTTTCAAAAAAAACAGGGGGCGAGAGGCGCCCCCTGTTCAGGATTTGGGCTTAGAAGAATCTCTCAACCAGCTCGCGGGAGTACTCGGCAGTCTCATCCATGTCGCCGAAGCTCATGACTTCGCCGGCATAGTAGGTGTCGTACTTGCCCTGCATCGCCTCGACCTTGTCATACCAGCCGGCGGCGTAGTCCTCGGTGAAGACATGCGGGAAGTAGTAGACGCTCCACTCGTTGATGACTTCCTTGGCCGGGTTGTGCATGATCTTGAGGTCGTCCTGAACCATCTGGCGGCACTCCTCGTAGGGGATCTCCTTCGAGTTCTTGTGCTTGCGCAGCGCGTAGGTGGTGATGACCTGGTCGACGGTGTCCTTCCAGCGGCGGTAGTAGACCATCAGGTGACCGAGCTTCTCAGGCTCCATGTTGTCAAAGACATAGTAGGAGATCTCGGGGTGCTTGTCCGGATCGGTGAGGAAGGCCTGGACGTCGTAGCGCTCGTAGTCGATCTTGGAGAAGAGCTCGAGCTCGTCGGCGCGGGCGTCGAAGTACTCGACCATGCCCTTCTGGCCGTCGGCGCGCTTGTTGGGGATGTAGAGAGGAGCGGTGACGATGATCTTGTCGTACTCCTCGACCTTGCCGTTGACGGTGACATAGACCTTGCCGTCCTTGCGCTCGACCTTGTCGATGGTGGAGTTGAGGCGGGCGGGGTTCTTCAGGTGGGCGTTGAGCTGCTCCCAGATGTACTGGGTGCCTTCCTTCCAGGTCCAGAGGTTGACCTTGACGAAGTTCATGCAGGTCTGATAGTCAAGGTACTTCAGAACGTAGGCGGCGGGGATCTCGTCAAAGTAGCCGTAACCGAAGGAGGTGAACGGTCCGATCCAGATCTTCTGAACCAGCGGGACGCCGTTCATTTCGCAGAACTTCTTGAACGGGAGAGCGAGGTCCTTGAGGTTGGGGTTGACGCCCTCGATCTTTTCGCGGCCCGGGGTGACGGCATAGCCGTCGTAACGGCCCTCGGCAACGCCGCGGTGGCCGTTGACGTCATAGCCCTTGTACTTGGTCTCAAGCAGCTCGCCGAACTTCTTCAGCTGGCCCTTCATCTTGAGCATCCAGGGGTTCTTGATGATGTTGCCGAGCGTGCGGGCAAAGGGCTCGATCACGTCGCCGTTGGCGTTCTTATAGTTGCGGTTGAGCTTGGGGCCGTCGTGCGTGATGCCGCAGAACTCTTCCACGTCATGCACCGCGTAGTAGGAGGGAACGCCCATGATGGCGCCCATCTCGTAACGTCTGCCGTTGTAGTGCGGGCTCCAGCACTTGCCGCCCACGCGATCCTGACGCTCGAAGATCACATAGTTCTCATAACCCTTTTTCTCCAGGTACATGCCGGCAGAAAGACCCGCAGGGCCGCCGCCGATAATGGCGATGCGAATGTTCTTGTCCATACTGTTCCTCCGTTAATTATATTGATTTGCTCAAGTAGATGCTTTTGCTCAGATATGGTCATTATACAACACCGTATGCAAAAAATCACTATATATTTTCGAAAAACTGTCGAAAACTTGACCAGATTGCCCAAGAGGATTGGAAGAATGCGGCATATTCTTCGACAAAAGGCTTTTCTTGCCGGGTGAGATGTGATATATTGAGGAAAAAGAAAAATGTGGAGGTGTCCCGTGCGATTTGACAGCTTCGAGCATCTGCTCTCCCATTTCGCTCTTTCGACCCCCGACGCCCCCGCCCTCCGGTATGAGGGGACGACGCTCTCCTTCGCGGCACTTTTTCAAACCGTTCAGAAACGGGCTGAGGAGCTGCGTAAGGGCGGCAAAAGCTGCCTCGGAGTGCTCTGTGACGGTTCGCTGGAAAACGTGATTGAGATCTTTGCCGCTTCTCTTGCCGGGCTGCAGATCGTGCTGCTCGACGCCTCGCTGGAGGCGGACGTTTTAAAGACGCTGATCCGCTATACCGATGTCGATCTGCTCTGGGGCGATGAGGAGTTGTGCGACGAGCTCTCTCTTGCCCTGATGGCCGGCGTGAAGGACGGAAGGGGAAAGATCCTGTTCTTCACCTCCGGCACGACCGAACGGGCCAAGGCCGTGGTGCTCACCGACCGCAGCCTGTGCCAGAGCGCCTGGAACGGCTCGGCAAAGCTGCCGCTCTCCCCTGACGACACGCTGCTGTGCCTGCTGCCGCTGGGGCATGTGTTCGGCTTCGTCTGCGGCCTTCTCTGGGGCCTTAGCTGCGGCGCCTGCGTCGCGCTCGGCCGCGGTGCGCGCCATTATCTTGACGACTGCGATTTCTACCGCCCGACGGCCGTTTCCGTCGTGCCGCTGCTGCTGGGCTTCCTCTTAAAGCAAAAATGCATCAACCCCGAGCTGAAGCTCGTTCTGGTCGGCGCGGGCGACTGTCCGCCGGCGCTGCTGCAGGCCGCAGGCGCGCTGGGCATTCGCGTCAGCTTCGGCTACGGCCTGACCGAGACCAGCTCCGGCGTGGCCATTTCCGTCTCCGGCGACCCCTATGCCATGGAGGTCTGCCCGGACGACACGATCACGCTTGCCGAGGACGGCGAGATTTTGATCGAGGCGCCGAGCTGCATGATGCAGGGCTACTATAAGCGCCCCGACGCGACGCGGGCGGTGCTGCGCCACGGCGTTTTCCATACCGGCGACCTGGGCCGCTTCGACGAGGAGGGAAAGCTCCACATTACGGGGCGAAAAAAGGACATACTGGTTTTGCCGGACGGCACGAAGATCTTCCTGCCGGAATACGAGTCGGCGCTGATGCAAGCCCTGGGCCACACCGAGCTTGCCGTCACGCTGCGCGGCGAGCGGCCCTTGCTGGTCTATTCCGGAGAAGGGGACAGGGAAAAGCTCCGGGAGAAGCTGGGCGAGCTGATGCGCACGCTGCCGCGCGGCCAGCAGATCGCGGACATTCTTATCACAGACGAGCCGCTGCCGAGAACGGCAACGGGCAAAATAAAACGCTGGGAGCTCCAGCAGAAAGTGAGTGACAAAACATGACAAGACAGGAAGTATTGGAACAGACCAAAAAGGTGATCTACGACTGCTTCCCCGACATGAAGGAGCTTGACCTGCAGGAGGACAGCGTCATCAATACCGATACGGCCATCGACTCGATGGGCTTCGTGCTGGTGATCTGCAAGCTCGAGGCGCTCTTCGACGTGCGCATCCCCGAGAGACAGTGGCAGAAGCTGCAGACCCTCGGCGACGTGGTGGACGCGATCTGCAAGCGCCTGAAATGAGCGAGTACCGCGAGGAGATCCTGCTGCGCAGCAAGGATGTGGACATGTTCCGCCGTCTGCGCACGTCGGAGCTGTTCCGCCTGCTGCAGGAGGCGTCGATCCGCCACACCGAGCAGCTCGGCATGGGCCGGGACAAAACCCTTGACCGCGGCATCCTCTGGGTGCTGCTGATGCAGCGCGCGGAGATCACGCGCATGCCGGAATACGACGAGCACATTGTGCTCAAAAGCTGGCCGGGCAAGACGATGCACCTGCTCTTTCCCCGCTATTACAGCCTGGAGACCGCGGCGGGCGAGCAGCTCTTGAAGGCCAGCGCCCTGTGGAGCCTGGTGGACGAGAAGACCCGAAAGGTCGTCTTTCCGGAAAGATACGGCGTGGTGATCGACGGGGCCGAAACCGGCGAAGAGATCGCAATGCCCGGCGCGGTGGCAAAGCGCGAGACAGTCTGTGAGCGCGACTTCACCGTTCCCTACAGCTTCGTCGATCTCAACGGCCACATGAACAACACCCGCTATTTCGATCTGGCCGAGGACTGCATCGGCGCGGCAGCTGCGGGGAAGGAACTGAAGGAAATCTGCGTGGAGTATCAGAACGAGGCGCGCCTGGGCGAGACGCTCCTGCTCCGCTGGGGCGAGGAAGAGGGAAACTGTTTCCTCTCCGGCGAGACGGAGAGACCAGTCTTCCGCATGGGGCTGAAATACAAATAAAGGATAAAAACCGTGCCCGCGGACCATATCAGAGGTCCGCGGGCACGGTTTGTTTTTTCAGTTTACCTTTAGCGTCCAGCCGCCGGTCTCGGCTTCGCCGTGGGTGTTCTCGCCGAAGACGCGCACGCTGCCGTCAGAGAGAACAACGGCAAAATGTGTTCCGCCTGCGGCGATGGCCACCGCGCCGGAAACGGAAGAAAAGTCGACCGCATCGCTCTGCCGGAAGAAGTGGGCGCAGATCCGCCCCTCTGCGTCCAGCGCAAGGATCGCCGTGCCGCTCGCCGATACCGCGACGATGTCGTGCCAGGCGGAGAGATCAAATGCGGTGGACATGACGCGTCCGTCTGCCATCACGGCCACGGCGTAGCCGGTGTTGACGTCTATCGCCTCCGCTCCGCGCAGAGCGTCAAGACCCTTGAGCGCGGGATAGGACCAGACCGAGCCGTCCTCGCGCAGCGCGGCGAGATTGTACGAGCCGCCCGCCACATCACCCAGACCGCTCCACTGTGAGGGCTCGGTATAATCGTTGACACCGGTGCAGAGCAGCGTGCCGTCCCTTGTCAGACCGAAGGTGGCGTAATCCGCGGCGGCGATCGCCGTGACGTTTCGCCACTCGGCCGTGTTGCACTCTCCCTCACTGTTGCGGCCGAGCGCGCTCACCGTGCCGTCGGTATGCAGCGCGACAGTGTGATAGGCGCCCGCCGCCACGGCGGAAACGTCGTGCAGCGCGTCGACGCCGCACTGGCCGAAGCTGTTGTCGCCGCAGGCGACGACGGTGCCGTCCGCCTGAAGGCCGACTGTGTGGTAAAAGCCGACGGCGAGGACACCGTGCGGAAGACTCTCCCGAATCGTTTTGAGGGCAAGCATCTTTTCCCGGTCTTCCCGGCTGAGCCCGTGCAGCACCTCCAGCGCCTCCTCGCTGTCGCTGATGCCCGTTACCACAACGGCAAGACGGCGCAGGCGTACGGCGCTGTCACGATAGGAGCCCAGATGCTCATAGATCTCCGCGGCTCCGGCGGCGTCACCGCCCTCCTCCAGCGCAAGGGCCTTTTCGTATCGGCAGCCGAGCGCGCGGTCGGCCGCGTCTCCATAGCCGCCGAGAGAGGCAAAGGCCTCCGCCGCGGCGTCGTATTCGCCGCTCGAGAAAAGCTCGTCGGCGAGCGCATAGGCACATGCGTCCGCCTTCTCAGCGGCGTCGGCATAGCTGCCGGCGTTCGCCAGCAGCTCGCGGGCCTCGGCCCAGCGGCCGCTGTCCATCAGCTGCACGCCCTCGAGATAGTCACAGCGCGCACGAAAGCCTTCCGCCAAAGCCTCGTCGTCTACACGCTCGGTCAGCGGCCGTGCGGCGGCATAGTCGCCCGCATCCAGCAGAGCCTCGATGCGCGCAAGGCGCCGAAGGGGGATCTCACGCTGCAGATAAAACGCCCCGCCCAGCAGCAGGAAAAAAACCAGCGTGCTGACAAGAAGCGTGCGCGCCACACGGCGGCGCATGTTTTTTTGATCGAATCGGTCCATAACGTCTCTTCCTCAGAAGCGGAAATAGATAAAGGGGTTATAGCTCTGCCCCACCAGGAACAGCAGCGACGCGGCAAGCAGCGCGATGCTGAGCAGAAGGCCAAGCGCGTCCCGCAGCCGCTCCGGCAGCTTTTTCGCCAGGGCGGGAACCACCGGGAGCGAGAGGAAAAAGGCCGCGAGGGGATAGAGCGTGTACTTGCGCACAACCGCTCCCGCCGCGGCGTCCCAAAGGCCGGAAACGCCTGCGCCGAAGAGCGCCGCGAGGTGCTGCGCGACGGCGGGCAGATCGGTGTAATAAAAGATCGCCCAGGAGATCGTGACCAGCGCAAAGCTCCCCAGCCAGCAGACAAAGCGCGGCAGACGCGCAAGAAGGCCGCGCAGGACAAAGCGCTCGAGAATCAGAAGCAGCCCAAAATACAGGCCCCACAGCACAAAGTTCCAGCTGGCGCCGTGCCACAGGCCCGTCAGCGCCCAGACAAGCACAATGTTGAAGATCGTGCGAAGGCGGCCGCAGCGGCTGCCGCCCAGAGGAATATAGACATAGTCGCGGAAAAAGCTGCCCATGGAAATATGCCAGCGGCGCCAGAACTCGGTCACCGAGTGAGAGGCATAGGGGAAGTCGAAGTTTTCCTTGTAAGTAAAGCCCAGCGTTTTGCCCAGGCCGATCGCCATGTCGGAATAGGCGGAGAAATCAAAATAGATCTGCTGGCCGTAGAGGAACACGGCAAGCCAGGCCCCGCCCCAGGAAAGCGCCTGGCCGCTTCCGGCCAGCGTCAGCTCCTCCAGCGCGGCGCCGCAGACGTTTGCCAGCAGCACCTTTTTCGCAAGACCCTTGACAAAGCGCTGCATGCCGGCGGTGAAATCGTCGGGGCTCACGCTGCGCTCGCCCAGCTGGCTCTCCACGTCGCCGTACTGCACGATCGGTCCGGCAATCAGCTGCGGGAAGCAGCTGATGTACAGCAACAGCCGCAGCGGACTCTTCTGGGCAGGCGCCCGGCCGCGGTACACGTCCACCGTGTAGGTCAGGATCTGAAAGGTATAGAACGAGATACCGATAGGCAGACGCGGCGGATCCATTCGGAAGGGAAGCGAGAGAAGCGCGGCAAAGGTGTTGACCAGAAAGGCGGAATATTTGAAATAGAGCAGGAAGCTCAGCGACGCGATGACGCCGAGGGCAAGGATCCACCTCCTCGCATGTTCCTTCTCCGTGCGGGTGATGGCACGCGCACAGCAGAAGTTTACCGCGGTGGACAGGATCATCGCCAGAATCCACACCGGCTCGCCCCAGCCGTAGAACAGCAGCGAGAGCGCCAGCAGCACGCCGTTGCGCCACCTCACGGAGCTGCGCGCAAAATACAGCAGGTACAGAAGCGGCAGAAAAAGCAGCAAAAATGTCAGGCTTGAAAAGACCATGGCAGAAACCTCGTATGGGAACCCGCCCGCAAAGGAACGGGAAATCAGTATTGCATGTCGAGATAGGCGCTCATGCGCGACTGAATGTTGTCGCTGTAAAAGCGCGCGTTGGTGCTCCACACCACATAGATATCGTCCACGTCATAGGCGGCGATATAGTCGCCTATGTTGGCCCCGGCGAGATAGACGGAATAAAAGTTGTCCCGCACGTCGGTGGAGATAATCTGATCGTAATAGGGCGCCAGATAGGGGATCAGCGGGATCGTAAAGCAGTCGCCCACGACAAGGGCGTTGCGCCCGGTGTGGAAGCCGCCCTCGATCAGCCGCCAGGGACCCTTGTGCCCGCCGAGGAAGCCCACATAGCCGCCCTCGGACATGGTAAAGGTCGTGCGCTGGCGCTCGGTGATATTGTTGAGAAAATAGCTTCCGGCGGGGGAGAGCGCCGCCATGATCTCAATGGCCTCGGCGCCGTAGTGCATCTGCGCGAGCTTGTCCGTGGAATAGGCGATGCCGTCGTGCTTATAGGACAGATAATAGCGGTACTGGTCATAGTCCGCCGGCGCCACGCCCTGCATGCGCATCAGCTCGTCCGCCGTGAGGCTTGCGGCAATGGCGTGCCAGTGGTAGTCCTCCGTCGGATACAGCGGGCTCACGCTGTCGTTGAGATAGGGGCTGAGGATCGCCATGTCGTCTACGATCGTGATGCCCTCGTCCACCATCGGCTGGAGAACGTCCACCAGGTCGGTGCCCCAGTCGGTATATTTTGTTTTGCCGATAATGTTGTTGGCGATGTCAGCTACCTGGGGAGAGAAAAAGTAAAGATGCCCGTCCTCCGGCAGCTTGGCGCGGTAACGGTTCAGGATGTCGGCAAAGGAACGCATCGAATCCGCCGGGTAGGTGAAGAGCACCTCCTGCGCGCCGTCCGGCCGCTGGAGCCACACATGCACATCTCTGGCCTCAACGGCTGCGGCGGGGGCTTCGGCTCCGCCCTCCTCGGCGAGAGGCGCGGGAGTGGCGGCGGCCTGCTCGCTTTCCATCAGCTGCTGGAAGGCGGCCTCCTGCTCTTCACTCTGCTCCCAGAGTCTGTCGTCCTCCACCACGCCGGTCTCCGGCCCGTCGTCGGGCACGGCAAATACGCCCATCACGCCGTCATGAAAGGCGGCGGCGCCGTCCCGGAAGAAAAACGCGTCGGAAAGATATTCCTCAAACCCGTCCATAAAGCTTCCGTCGGCCACCGTGTCGGCGCGCAGCGCGGGAAACGCGCGCAGCATGCGGTTTTCCGATACGCTCATCCGCTCGCCCTTGGCGACGAAAAGCAGCTCGCCCGCGCCGAAACAAAACAGCGAGAGCAGACAGAGGTAGACGCATATAAAAGAAAAGCGTTTTTTCAAGCAAAGACCTCATTTCACCCGCGCCGCGCGCGGGAACAGGATCAACAAAGGCCAGTATACCACAGTTTTCCGCCTCCGGCAATAGAAAAGGGAGACCGCGCACAGCGATCGGCCGGGAGGGCGAGTCAGCAAGCCACATTGACGAAATGCACAAAAATAGGCAACTATTTTTTCACAAACTGAACAAAGCTTGGTGATAAATGCTCTTGTTTCCGGCACGCGAAAGGACTATAATGCGTGGCGAACCAAAGGAAAGGAGACAAACCCATGTTTGAAAACTATGCCGACTATACGCAGCAAGGCGCGCTGGCCTCTGCCAATCTGCTTGAGGATAAGGATTTCCCCTATTACTGCTGGACGCTGCCCTTCTGCACGCTCTGAACGATCCTGAGCGGTCTCGTTCTTTCAGCTGCTTCGAACGATGCCTCTTTCTGTGAAAAGGGCGTCTCAATATAAGAATATAGAAAAAGGCTCTGATGCGGCAGCATCAGAGCCTTTTTGCGCACAGGCAGTCTTTCCGCGCGGCTCCTGAAACAGCACACGAGATAGAGAGAGCCGCTGTAAGCTTTTTCTTCCTTACTCCCGATTATTTGCGTAGTTGACAAAAGCCCGCAAGCCACGTAGAGTAAAATCAAAAATAGAATCATGAATTACTTGGGAGGCGTACAGATGAACACAATGGAACTGATCCGCAGCCGCAGAAGCGTGCGCAGTTTTGACGGCAGAGCGATCCCGGAGAGGGAAAAAGAGGATCTGCTGCGCTTTGTCTCATCGGCGGAGACGCCCTATGAGCTGCCCATCGAATGGCGGCTTCTGGATGCCAGAGCACAGGGGCTGTCCTGCCCGGTCATCACGGGAACGGACATCTACCTCGCGGGCAAGATGCTGCCGGCACCGCATGCCGAGGAGGCCTTTGGCTTCGCCTTTGAGCGCGCGGCGCTGTACGCCCTGTCCAAGGGCATCGGCACCACCTGCATCGCCGGCACGATGGATCGCCCGGCCTTTGAGCGGGCTATGGAGCTTTCCGGCGGCGAGGTCATGCCCTGCATCACCCCGCTGGGCTATCCGGCGGCAAAGATGTCTCTGCGCGAGAGCATGATGCGCAAGGGCGTCCGTGCGGACAGCCGCCTGGAATTTGCCGAACTCTTTTTCGACGGCGGCTTTTCCGCGCCGCTCACAGAAAAAAAGGCCGGGGAGCTTGCAGACGCGCTGGAGATGGTGCGCCTGGCGCCCTCTGCGGTGAACAAACAGCCCTGGCGGGCCGTCGTCTGCGGCAGCACCGTGCATTTTTATGAAAAGCGGAGCAAGGGCTTCATAACGGCACAGGGCTGGGACGTGCAGAAGATCGACATGGGCATTGCCCTGTGCCACTTCGTATGCGGACTGGAGGAGCGGGGACGCCCGTATTCCTTTGCCTTTGATGAGCCCGGCCTGGAGCACGGGGCCGACACCGCTTATATCGCAAGCGTGCGCATGGGCTGAGCCGGAAGGCGCCCTTATGGCCGGAGACGTCGACGCTCTGCGTGCGAAATATGACGATATACTCAAAAACCCACACAAATCAATAGAAAGCAAAAAACAGGGTCCGTCCTTTTGGACAGACCCTGTCATTTTGGCAGCGGGAGAAGGATTCGAAGAG
>CAMHER010000059.1 GCA_946184215.1 uncultured Clostridia bacterium
GTGAGGACGGCGTCCTTCGCGTTGATGATGATGACGTAGTCGCCGCAGTCAACGTGAGGGGTGTAATCGGTTTTCAGCTTGCCGCGCAGGATGTCGGCGGCGAGAGCGGCGGTCTTGCCCAGGGGCTTGCCGGCCGCGTCAAGGACGTACCACTTACGGGTAACGGACTCCTTGGTTACCATGGTAGTAGACATAGATGAGCCTCCGTTATAAAATCAAATGTTTTGACATTTTCAGGCCCGCTTGATACAATACCCTCCAAGCGAGCTTTCTCTTTATACCACAGCACTTTTCCCCTGTCAACACAAAATTTAATTCTGAATTTGAAAACTCTCAAATTCTCGCAGAATCTTTGAAATACTCTCAAAATCTTAAATCGCATTTTCAATTTTTCGGAGACAAGACTATGGACAAGCTTCTCAACGAGTTCACCGGCACCGTGCGCCGCGCGGTGGACGACTATCATATGATCGACGCGGGCGACACTGTCGCCGTCGGCGTTTCGGGCGGCAAGGACAGCATGCTGCTGCTCCTCGCCCTGAACCATCTGCGCAGCTTTTATCCCAAGCCCTTTGCGCTCGAGGCGATCACGATCGAGCTGGGCTTCGAGGGGATGGACTTTTCCCCCGTGGCGGCGCTGTGCGAAGAGCTGGGCGTTCCCTATACCTGCCTGAAGACCGACATCAAGGAGATCGTCTTTGACGTGCGCAAGGAGGACAATCCCTGTTCGCTGTGCGCCAAGATGCGCCGCGGCGCGCTCAACGACGCGATCCGCGCGCGGGGGATCAACAAGCTGGCGCTGGGACACCACTTTGACGACGCGGTGGAGACCTTTCTTCTCTCCTTGCTCTTTGAAGGAAGACTCAGCTGTTTTCGCCCCGTCACCTATCTCGACCGCTCGGGTGTCACACAGATCCGGCCGCTCATCTACGCGGGGGAGAAAAAGATCGCAAATCTGGCGGAAGCGCTGCATGTCCCGGTGGTGGAAAACCCCTGCCCGATGGACAAGACCTCCAAGCGCCACGAGGTCAAGGAGCTGCTCAGCGGCCTGTCGGCAGATTATCCGGACATGAAGTCCAAGGTCTTCGGCGCCATGCAGCGTCTGCCGCTCCCCGGCTGGGAGCCGGACGTGAGCTGGCATGACCGGAAAAACGGCTTATGATACCGACCTTCCATAAAACAAAAACACGCCCTCTCCGCATATCGCGGAGAGGGCGCAAATGATAAAGGAAGGGCTTCCGGCACGCGGCCGATCAGTTCCGTGCATTGTATTCCGCAATGGCGGCCGCCAGGAGATCCAGCGCGCGGGAGAGGTCCTCCTCCCGGAGCACATAGGCCATGCGCACCTCGTTTTTCCCGCAGCCGGGCGTGGCGTAAAACGGCGCGCCGCAGGCGAACATCAGGGTCTCGCCCCGTTCGGCGGCAAAGTCGGTCAGCAGCCATTTCTGAAAACGGGACGCGTCGTCGACGGGCAGGGCTGCCATGACGTAAAAGGCACCCTTCGGCTGGCTGAAGATGACGCCCGGGATCCTGCCGAGCTTATCGACAAACAGATCACGGCGGCGGCGGTACTCCTCGCGCGTGGCGTCAGAATAACGGCTGTCGAGGGCATAGAGCGCCGCTGCGGCGACCTGATCCACGGTCGCGACGGACAGACGGCACTGACACATCTTCAGCGCCTGGGCAAGAAAGGCGCGGTTTCGGGAAATCAGCATCCCGACACGGGCCCCGCAGGCGGAAAAGCGCTTGGAGACGGAGTCGATCACAATGACGTTTTCCTCATAGCCCGGGAACTGCAGAACGCTCATCAGCTCCTCGCCGCCGTAGACGAACTCCCGATAGACCTCGTCGCAGATCAGATACAGATCATGCTCCCTGGCGATTTGGAGCATCAGCTTCAGCTCGTCGCGGCTCATCACCGTGCCGGTGGGGTTGCCCGGATTCGTGATCATGATCGCCCGGGTGCGGTCGTTGAGGCACGCCTCGATCCGCTCACGCTCCGCAAAGCGGTATCCCTCCTCCGGCGTGGTGGTGATCGGCCGCACCGTGCCGCCTGCCAGGGTGACGACGGTCTGATAATTGGAATAGAAGGGCTCGGGGATCACGATCTCGTCGCCGTCGTCGAGCAGGCAGGACGCGACGATCTGCATGGCCTCGCTGCCGCCGTTGGTGACCAGGATATCGTCGCGCTCAAGGCAGACGCCGATCCGCTCATAGTAGCCCTTCACGGCGTCGAGCAGCACGTTCATCCCGTTCGACGGCGCATAGGACAAAACCGGCTCGGAAAACGAGCGAAGAGCCTCGAAATAAGCGTCGGGCGTGCGGATATCCGGCTGGCCGATATTCAGATGATAGACCTTCACGCCCTTCTCCTCCGCCGCTGCGGCTGCCGGGGCGAAGACACGCATGGCTGAGGGCTGGCAGGCTTCGATTTTCGATGAGAATTTCATAGTTTCCTTCTTCCTGACAGTGGGCAGACCGTCTTTTTATTTTGGTATTTTAGCACCGTTTCAGGCATTTATCAACAAAAAGCGATCAATTGCGCCCCCGGGGCAAAAGGAGCCGATTTCCGGCGCGGCCTCTTGCCTACCGCGTCAGGATTTGATAAACTACGCACAGAAGAAATGACGAAAGGGAGGCGCGGAGAACATGCTGAGACTGATAATCGGCCGGGCGGGCAGCGGCAAGACGGCGGCCATCATCGCCGAGATCGCGGAAGCGGTGCGGACTGGCCGCGGCGGCAGCATGCTCATCGTCCCCGAACAATACAGCCACGAGGCGGAAAGAGAGCTCTGCGAGCGCTGCGGCGACAGTCTCTCGCGCTATGCCGAGGTGTTTTCCTTTACAGGCCTGGCGAGGCGTGTGATGCAGCAGCAGGGCGGCGCGGCCGCGGATTGGCTGGACAAGGGCGGGCGGATGCTGTGCATGGCTCTGGCCGCCGGCGCCGTCAGCTCGCGCCTGAAGCTCTACGGCGCCGCCGCGCGGCGCGCCGAGCTGCAGGCCGCCCTGCTCTCGGCGGTGGACGAGTGCAAAACCGCCTCCGTTACGCCCGACATGCTCTATGCGGCCGCCGAAAAGGCCGAAGGAACCCTTGCCGAAAAGCTCTGGGACATGGCCCTGGTGCTGGAGAGCTACGACGCTGTCGTGGCCAACGGCCGCGCCGATCCCTCCGACAGGCTGTCGATCCTGGCCTCTCAGATTCCGACGAGCGGGATCGGCAGGGGAAACCGCATTTATATCGACGGCTTCATCGACTTTACAAACCAGGAGCGGGAGGTCATCCGCGCGCTGCTTGCCAGCGGCGCGGAACTGACCGTCTGCTTCACCCTCGACGATCTCCGGAGCGGGGACGAGACTTTTGCCCTCTCCCGCGCCGCGGCCCGCCGCCTGATGGACTGCGCCGGGGAGCTTGGCTGCTCGCTGCAGATCGAGCGGATGGATGCCCCCGGCGACCGGGCCGATTGCCTGCGCTATCTGACCGACAACCTTTTTTCCTACTCCGCCTCCCTCTGGGCAGGCAAATCGCCGGATATCCGGCTTTTCGCCGCGCCGGACCCGCTGGCCGAGTGTGAGCTGGCCGCCGCCGCTGCCCTCTCCCTTGTACGCGAGGAGGGCTGCCGCTGGCGGGATATCGCCGTGGCCGTGCGCGGATTTGAGGATTATCGCCGCGTCCTGGAGAGCACCTTTACCCTCTATGGCGTCCCGCTGTTTACCGCCCGAAAGAGCGAGCTGATGCAAAAGCCGCTGCCCGCACTGATCGCCGCCGCCTATGAGATCGTCGGCGGAGGCTGGGACGTGGACGACGTGACGGATTATCTTCGGACGGGTCTCACCGGCCTTTCCACCGATGAATGTGACGAACTGGAAAACTACCTTTATAAATGGCAGCTGCGCGCTCCGGCCTGGGAGCGGGAGAGCGACTGGCACCAACACCCCGACGGCTACGGCGAGAAGATGGACGCGGAGGCGGAGGCGCGCCTGGAGCGCATCAACGCCCTGCGCCGCCGGATCGCTGAGCCGCTGCGGCGTTTTTCGCGCTGCTGCCGCCGGGGACAGACCGCGGCGGAGCAGGCCTCCGCGCTCTCGCAGCTGCTGCTGGACTTAAAGCTGCCCGAACAGCTTGACTCGCGCGCCGCTGCGCTTGCCGCCTCCGGGCGGGAGGATCTCGCCGCCGAGACCGCCCAGCTCTGGGAGATCACGGTCCGCGCGCTGGAGCAGAGCGCCGCGATCCTGGGGCAGAGCGCCATGGACGCGGACGAGTTCGGCCGCCTTTTCACGCTGATGCTCTCAAAATACGACGTGGGTACGATCCCGGTCTCCCTCGACCGGGTCTCCGCCGGCGACTTTGACCGCATGCGCCGCCGCAACATCCGCCATCTGATCGTGCTGGGCGCCTCCGATGCGCGCCTGCCCGCCGCCGAGGAGCAGGGCGACGTCTTTTCCGAGGAGGAGAGAGCGCGCCTGCTGGAGCTGGACATTGACCTGGGCGGCGCCGGGGAAAACGAGCTCTGGCGAGAGTTTTCGCTGATCTATAACACGCTTGCCCTCCCGTCGGAGAGCCTGACGATGAGCTATCCGCTCTCCGCGGGCGAGGGCGGAGCGCAGCGGCCCTCTTTTGTGATGAATCGCGCCGCGGCGCTCTTTACGCTGCCCTTTGAGCGGCCGGATATGCGCGCGGTGCGTGCCGCCTCCCGGGCCGGCGCGCTCGCGCTTGCCACGGGTCCGAGCAGTGATCCGGTGGCCCGGGCCGCCGCGGCCTGGTTCGCCGAAGCGGAGCCGCAGCGTCTCGAAAAGCTGAACAGGGCCGCCTCGCGTGAGCGCGGCGCGCTCTCCCCTTCGGCGGTTGCGGCGCTCTACGGCTCTACGCTGCGCCTGAGCGCCTCGCGCATCGACAAGCTTGCGTCCTGCAAGTTCTCCTATTTCTGCCAGTACGGCATGAAGGCCAGACCCTATGAGCCCGCGACCTTCCGGCCCAACGACGTGGGCACCTTCATCCACGCCGTGCTGGAGCGGACTGCGCGGGAGACCGCCTCCCGCGGCGGCTTTGCCGCGGTGGATGACGCCTCGCTCAAAACCATCGTCGACGCTGCGATCGAGCAGTATATCCAGACCGAGCTCGGCGGCTTTGGGGAAAAGACCGCCCGCTTCCGCCACCTGTTCTCCCGCCTGCGGCAGGACGCCTGGTCCATCGTGCGGGACATGGCCGCGGAGCTGCGCCGCTCGGATTTCGTGCCGCTGGACTTCGAGCTGGACTTTGCCGACACCTCCTCCCTTCCGCCCGTGCTGCTGGGCGAGGGAGAGCAGCAGATGCAGCTTGTCGGCGTGGCCGACCGCGTGGACGGCTGGCTGCACGACGGACGGCTGTATCTGCGCGTCGTGGACTACAAGACCGGAAAGAAGAGCTTTTCGCTCGGCGACATCTGGTACGGCATGGGCCTGCAGATGCTGCTGTATCTCTTTGCCCTCTCCGAGAGCGGCGAGGGGCGCTACGGCCATGAGATCGTGCCCGCGGGCGTGATGTACGTTCCGGCGCGCAGCGCCATGGCCGCCCTCGACAGCGAGGGAACAGAGGAAGAAATCAACGCCTTCTTGCAGAAGGAGGCGCGCCGCAGCGGCCTGGTGCTGGATGACCCGGGCCTGATCGAGGCCTGGGAGAAGGGCGGGGACAAGCGCTATATCCCGCTGAAATTCCGCTCCGGCAAGCCCGACGCTTCCGGCGCCGCCACGGCCAAGCGGATGGGTCTTCTCTACCGCCATATCCGCAAAACGCTGGGCGGCATGGCCGCCGAGCTGCGCCGCGGCACGATCGCGGCCGACCCTTATCTGCGCCCCTCCCGCGAATCCGCCTGTGACAGGTGCGATTACGCCGCCGTCTGCCATTTTGCCGACGGCGGGGCGGGCGAGCGCAGCCGGTATCTGCCGAAGCTCCCGGCCGAGAAGGTCTGGGAGCTGCTGGAAGGAGGCGGGGAGACGTGAGCGCTTTTACGCCCACTGCGGCCCAGCGGGCCGCCATTGAAAGCCGCGGCAGCGCCGTGCTGGTTTCCGCCGGCGCGGGCAGCGGCAAGACCAAGGTCCTTACCGAGAGGCTGATGGGCTATCTCACCGACCGGGACCACCCCAGGGACATCGACAGCTTTCTTGTCATCACCTTTACGCGCGCCGCGGCGGGCGAGCTCAAGGGCCGCATCATGGAAGAGCTATCTTCCGCCATCGCCGCGGATCCCGCCAACCGCCATCTGCGCCGCCAGAGCGCGCTGATCCGCCGGGCGCAGATCAGCACGATCCACGGCTTCTGCGGCGAGCTGCTGCGCCAGAACGGACATCTGCTGGGCCTGGCGCCGGACTTTGGCATCCTGGAGGACGACCGCTCCGCCGCCATGAAGAGCGCGGCGCTGGAAAAGGTCATGGAGGAGAGCTATGAGCACGCCGCGGCCTATCCCGGCTTCCTCCGCCTCGCCGACACGGTGGGCGCTGGGCGGGATGACCGGAGACTGTGCGAGCTTGTCCTGGAACTTCACGAGAAAATGCAGTGCCATGCCCGCCCGGAGAAGTGGGCGGAGGAGAGCATCGAGCGCCTCCGCGCTCCGGCCGACGACGCGGCGCAGACGCCGTGGGGCAGAGAGATCCTTGCCACGCTTCGGCAGAGCGCCGATTACTGGGCAGGGGAAATGGAACGCCTGATCGCCGCCATGCGTGCGGAGGAAAAGATCTTCACGGCCTATGGGCCAAGCGTGGAGGAGACTGCCGACGCGCTGCGGGAGCTTTCCCGCGCGCTGCGCGCGGGCTGGGACTGTGCGCGCGAGCGCCTGCCCGTTCCCTTCCCGAAGCTCAAGGTGCTGCGCGATAGTCCCGACCCGGCCCTTTCTGAAGCCGTCAAGGCCCGGCGAGAGGCCTGCAAAGCCTCCTGCAAGGGCATGGAAAAGGCGCTCTCCGCCTCCTCCGAAACGATGCTGCGCGGCATGAGCCTGACGCATGACGCCATGGAGGCGCTGCTGCGTCTGACGCTGCGCTTCGATCAGCAGTACGCCAAAGACAAGCGCCGCCTGTCGGTGCTGGACTATGCCGATCTGGAGCATTTCGCCGCCCGGCTGCTGACAGAGGAGGACGGCTCGCCCTCGCCGCTCTCCCGCCAGGTGGCCGCGCGCTATACCGAGATCATGGTGGACGAATATCAGGACGTCAGCCGTGTGCAGGACGCGATCTTCCGCGCCGTCTCCGGCGACGGGAAGAACCTGTTTCTGGTGGGCGACGTCAAGCAGTCGATTTACCGCTTCCGTCTGGCGGATCCCGCCATCTTTACCGAAAAATACGACAGTTACGCCGATTGGGAATCCGCACCCGACGGTGCGCCGCGGCGCATCCTGCTGCGGGAAAATTTCCGCTCGCGCCGCGAGGTGATCGACGCGGCCAACGCCGTGTTCGCAGCCTGCATGTCGCGGAGTCTGGGGGACATCGACTATGACGAGGCCGCCGCGCTGAAATACGCCGCATCCTATGAGGGCGAGAGCCGGAAGCCGGAGCTGCTCCTGCTGGACGCGCGCACCGACGCGGACGACGAGGAGACGCCCGCGCGCATCGAGCGCGAGGCGGAGATGACCGCCGCGCGCATCGAAGCCCTGGTGCGCTCCGGAACGCCTGTTGCGGACGGCGAGGGGCGCAGAAGCGCGGCATACGGCGACATTGCGATCCTGCTGCGCTCGCCCGGCAGCGCCGGGGCGGCTTTCCGCCGGGCGCTGGAGCGCCGCGGCATTCCCGTGGCGGCCGCCCGGGGCGGCGAGTTCTTTACGTCCGAGGAGATCGCCACGGTGCTGAGCGTGCTCTCGGCCCTCGACAACCCCCACCAGGATATCGAGCTGCTTGCTGCGCTGCGCTCGCCCTGCTTTGCCTTTACGGCGGACGAGCTGTCCGCCCTGCGCGCTGCCGACCGGGACGGCGATCTGTACACGGCGCTCCGTGCCTATGCCGCCGGGAATGAAAAGGCCAAGGCCGCGCTGGACAAGCTTGCGGCGCTGCGCGCCGCGGCGCCGGATCTGAGCTGCGCCTCGCTCCTCTGGGAGATCGTGGGAACCTTCGACCTGCTGGCCGTGGCCGGCGCCATGGACGACGGCGAGCGGCGCCGCGGCAATCTCATGGAGCTGATCGCTCTCTCCGAACGCTTTGAAGCCACGGGCTATCGCGGTCTGCACCGTTTCGTGCTGTGGCTGCGCCGCCTGGCCGAAAAGGGCCAGGAGATCAGCTCAGCCGCGCCCGCCTCAGGCGTGCAGATCCTGTCGGTCCACAAGTCCAAGGGACTGGAGTTCCCCATCGTGTTCCTCTGTGACCTCTCGCGCCGCTTCAACCTGCGCGACAGCGCCGCGCGGGTGCTGGTCCATCCGGAACTGGGGCTGGGCGCCAAGGTGACCGATCTGGAACGGCGGGTGGAATACCCCACGCTGGCCCGCACGGCCATTGCGCGGCGCCTCCGGCGGGAGACGCTCTCGGAGGAGATGCGTCTGCTGTATGTGGCGATGACCCGCGCGAAGGAATACCTGTTTCTGACCGCCAGCGTGAAGGATCCGTCGGCCAGGCTGGAAAAGCTGCGCGCCGGTCTCTCACTGCCCCTTGCGCCGGAGGCGCTGTCCGACGCCACCTGCCCGCTGGACTGGCTGCTGGCGGCATCATACGCAGACAACGGAGAGCACCTTGCCGTCACGATCTGCGAGGACGAAAAAGCGGACGATCTCCCCGAAAGCGACGCCGCAGGCGCCGCGCCGGATGAGGACTTCCTGGCACTGCTGCGGCATAATCTGAGCTTTGTCTATCCCCACGCCGCGTCCGAGGCGCTGCCCAGCAAGATCACGGCCACCGAGCTGAAGGACCGCGCCGCGCCGGACGAGGATGCCCGGAGCATTGCGCCCCACCCCCGCCGCAGCTTCCGTCTGCCCGATTTCGCGCGGGAGCAGAAGCCTCTGCGGGGCGCCGAGAGGGGCACCGCCACCCACCTTGTGCTGCAGTATATGGACTTTTCCAAGGCAACCGGCGAGGAAGGCGTGCGCGCCGAGATTGAGCGTATGCGGCAAAAGCGCTTCCTCTCCGACCGGGAGGCCGAGGCCGTGGACGCGCAGGCGATCGTGCGGCTTTTCTCTTCACCGCTGGGCAGACGCATGCTCAGCGCAAAGACGATCACGCGGGAATTCAAATTCTCTCTTCTCTGTCCGGCGGACGAGGTGCTTGGCGTGGCGTCGACGGACAAGGTGCTGCTGCAGGGCGTGGTGGACTGCCTGCTGGAAGAGGACGGCGAGCTGACCGTTATTGACTATAAGACCGACGCCGTCCGCAGCGAGGAGCAGCTGCAAGAGCGCACGGCGCTCTACACGCCGCAGCTGCGCGCCTACGCGAAGGCTGTAGAGCGGATTTTTGGCAAGCCGGTAAAGGAGTGCGTGCTTTACTTCCTCTCGATGGGCCGCGAATCGCGGGTGGAGATCGAAGGAAAAGAGTGAGAAAAGGAAGAAAGATCAAAAGAAAGAAAGATCAAAAGAAAGTACTTGCATTCCGCTCACCGCTGTGTTACAATCCACTTTGCGTCTTGTAACTATGCCTTTTGGCAAATCAAGACAGCCTTGATCAAGGAGAATAGACCCATGAAGGAAGGAATCCATCCGAAATACGAGCAGACCACGATCCGCTGCGCCTGCGGCGCCGTCATTGAGACCGGCTCCACCAAAAAGGACATCACGGTTGAAATCTGCTCCAAGTGCCACCCCTTCTACACCGGCAAGCAGAAGCTGGTCGACACCAGCGGCCGCGTTGACAAGTTCAACAAGAAGTACGGCATCAAGTAATTTCGATGTATAGAGAAGCCTTCGTCGGACGCGACGAAGGCTTCTCTATTTTTATCTGGTTCTCCGCTTTTACCGCAAGACCCCTCCCGGCGGCTGGGCGAAGAACGTTTCAAAAAACGAAATCAATAGGCAGACTTTACAAAGATTTAACAACTTTTTTGTTAGATGCTCCAAACAGGCGCCGGAAGGGGACTGTGATGTTTGACATTTATGACAGAAAGAAGTAATATCACTTTGTTAAGAATCCGCCCCGAGAAGCGGACACTTAAAAAACAAATTGGAGGAAAGAAAAATGAAAAAAGCATTAGCACTGCTCCTGGCTTTTGCCATGATCTTTGCTCTGGCCGCCTGCGGCCAGCAGGCTGCTCCGGCTCCCGCGGCCGAGAAGCCCGCCGAGGAAGCTGCTCCCGCCGAGGAGGCTGCTCCCGCTGAGGAAGCCGCCGCTCCCGTCGAAGAGGCTGCTCCCGTTGTGGAGGAGAACCTCACCGAGGTGCAGAAGATCATCAAGGAAGCCGAAGGCATGACCATGGAAGAGCTCGCCAAGAAGGCGATCGAAGAGTCCAACGGCCAGACGCTCTACGGCGTGGGCAACTCCAGCCGCGGCAAGAG
>CAMHER010000060.1 GCA_946184215.1 uncultured Clostridia bacterium
GCGACAACGAGACCGAGCAGTCCATCATCTGCCTGAAGGAGAACGAGGGCAAGTTTACCAAGCCCGAGGACTTCGTCGGCGCCAAGATCGGCTACCAGGGCGCTTCTCTCCAGCAGGTCCTGGTCGAGGAGACCTTCGGCGAGATGGACGTTGACATCAGCAACATCTACGTCGATCTCGGCACGGCTGTTGAGGCACTCAAGGCCAAGCAGATCGACTTCCTGGCCGTCGCGCACGGCAACGGCGAGTCTATCATCGCCAGCGCGAACGACTCGATCGCCTTCACAGGCTTTGATTTCGAAGTGGACGACATGTATAAAAACAACGTCTGCCTGATCCAGAAGGGCAACACCGAGCTGCTTGAAAAGGTCAACGCCGCTCTGGCCAAGGCGCTTGAAAATGACTACTACTCCGGCTGGTACGACGCCTGCAAGGTCTACGCCGGCGTCTCGACGCTCGACGAGCTGGGCTTTGACGACGAGGGCAACAAGATCACCGAATAAGCCCGACAGCCATATCACACAAGGGAGCTTGCGTCCATGACATTTCTTACGAACATCGCCAATATCCTGGCGAAATACTGGCAGGTCTTTCTGGTCCAGGGCATCGGCTATACGCTGCTGCTGTCCGTCATCGCGGTGGCCGGCGGCGCGTTCTTCGGCTCGCTGCTGGCGCTGGCCAAGCGCTCGAAACTGAAGATCCTCAAGGCGATCGTCGCGATCATTGTCGAAGTCGTCAGGGGGACGCCTGTGCTGCTGCAGCTCTACATCGGCGTGTTCGTATTCCCGATGATCATCCCGAAGCTCTCGTCCATGCCGTACATCTATTCCGTGTCGATCGTGCTGATCATCAACTCCAGCGCCTACGTCTCCGAGATCATCCGCTCCGGCATCGAGGCCGTGGATGTCGGCCAGATGGAGGCGGCGCGCTCCCTGGGGCTTACCCACAGCACGGCTATGATCTCCATCATCTTGCCCCAGGCGGTGAAAAACATCCTCCCCGCGCTCGGCAACGAGTTCATCATGGTCGTCAAGGAGACCTCGCTGGCCTCGACCTTCTTCGTCGGCGAGCTGATGACGGCGTATCTCAAAGTCAAGGGCTATACCTATCTGACGATGGAGTGTCTCGCGATCGTCGGCGTGCTGTACTTCACGCTGACCTATATCCTCTCGAAGATCCTCAAAGCATTTGAAAGGCGGATGAAGGCGCATGCTTGATATCAAAAATATCTACAAGAACTTTGGCGACCTTCATGTGCTCAAGGGCGTTTCCACCCATGTGGAAAAGGGCGAGGTCATCGTGATCATCGGCGTGTCCGGCTCCGGCAAGTCTACGCTGCTGCGCTGCATGAACCTGCTCGAGGAGCCCACCTTCGGCGAGGTGTGGATGGAGGACAGGCTGATGACGCCGCCCGACCCCTATCTGCACTTTGACGTGATCCGCGCCTCCAAAACCTATCAAAAGCTGGTCGAAAGCGGCCTTGACGACGCGGAAGCTATCAAGAAAATCAAGGACGAGGACCTGCTGAAGGAAAAGCACCCCAGGACAGAGGGCCCCGAATACGCGGCGCTGCTGAAAAAGATCTATGATGAAAACGGGATCGACATCAATCTCGGCCGCCAGAAGATGGGCATGGTCTTCCAGAACTTCAACCTCTTCAACAACAAGACGGTGCTGGAGAATATCACGCTCGCCCCGGTCAAGATCGGCAAGCAGCGCCTCAAGGACGCGAAGAAGCGCGGCGAGGCGAGCGGGAAAACCCCGGACGATATCGTGCGGGAGGCCAATGAAAAGGCCATGAAGCTCCTCACCCGCATCGGACTGCAGGACAAGGCGAACGTTTACCCGTCCACGCTCTCCGGCGGGCAGAAGCAGCGTGTCGCGATCGTGCGCGCGCTGGCCATGGAGCCTGACGTCATGCTCTTTGACGAGCCGACCTCCGCGCTGGACCCGGAGATGGTCGGCGAGGTGCTCGACCTGATCCGCGACCTGGTCAAGGACGGCATGACCTCCGTCATCGTCACGCATGAGATGGGCTTTGCCAAGGAAGTGGCCGACCGCGTGATCTTCATGCACGACGGCGTGATCGCCGAGGAGGGCACGCCCGACGAGGTGTTCAACCATCCGAAAAACCCGCGCTGCAAAGAATTTTTGAGTAAAGTTCTGTATTGAGAAAATGAAAAAGAGGCGAGGGCGGGAACTATTTCGATAGTTTCCGCTTTTGCTTACCTTAAGAGGTGTCCTTATGAACGAGAAGAAAAAGGCCGCGCTCGCTTTTATCGACGAGACGGCGGCGGTATATCAGACGATCGCGGATCAGATCTGGGAGAACCCGGAGCTGTCCTTAATGGAATTCAAGTCCGCCGCGCTCTACTGTGAGGAGCTGGAAAAGCTGGGCTTCACGGTGACGAAGGGGCTCTGCGGGATCGAAACGGCCTTTTGCGGCAGCTATGGCCACGGCGCGCCGGTGATCGGCATCCTGGGCGAATTCGACGCGCTCTCTTCCCTGAGCCAGGCGGCGGGGGAGACGGAGCCGTCACCGCTTATCCCGGGCGGAGCGGGGCACGGCTGCGGCCACAATCTGCTCGGCGCCGGGTCGCTTGCCGCGGCGGCGGCCGTCAAGCACTATCTGGAGACGAGCGGAAGGAGCGGCACCGTGATCTTCTACGGCTGCCCCGGCGAGGAGGGCGGCAGCGGCAAGGCCTATATGGCGCGCGAGGGGCTGTGGAAGCAGCTTGACGCCGCGCTGAGCTGGCACCCCGGCGACGTCAACCAGGTCGAGACCGGGACGAACAATTCCTGCATCCAAGTGCTCTACAACTTCTCCGGCGTGGCGGCGCACGCGGCGGGCGATCCACACAACGGCCGCAGCGCGCTTGACGCGGTGGAGCTGATGAACATCGGCGTCCAGTTCCTGCGCGAGCATATGACCGACGACTGCCGCATCCACTATGCGATCACCGACGCGGGCGGCGTCTCGCCCAACGTCGTGCAGGCCAAGGCCTCCGTCCTGTACATGGTGCGCGCCAACAAGGTGGCGGATTCCGTCGCGCTGCAAAAGCGCGTGGACGACATCGCGAGGGGCGCCGCGCTGATGACAGGGACGAGCTTCAAGCGCGTGTTCATCGACGGCACGGCCGAGCTGCTGCCGAACTTTACGCTGGAGGACGTGCTCTACCGCAACATGGCCGAGATCGGCGTGCCCACATACAGCAAAGAGGAAAAAGCCTTCGCCGCGGAACTGAAAAAGAGTTTCCCGCCCGAGAAAGGCCTTCCCGGCGTCGGGGCGCGCGCCGACACGGCGATCGCGGCCAAGGTAAGGGAGTGGAGCGAAAACGGCACCAGGCCGGTCAACGATTTCCTCGCGCCGCTCTACCACGGCACGCTCTTCACGCCGGGCAGCACCGACGTGGGGGACGTGAGCTGGCTCACGCCCACGGCGCAGATCAACACGGCCACCTGGCCCTCCGGCATCCCGGGCCACAGCTGGCAGGTCGTGGCCTGCGGCAAGAGCAGCATGGCGCACAAGGCAATGCTCTATGCCGCCAAGTCGCTCGCCGGTGCGGCAATCGACCTTCTTGAGGACGCAGCGCTCCTCGGTAAAGCCAAAGCGGAGTTTGCCGAAAAGGCCGCTTCCGGCTATGTTTGCCCGATCGAGGACGGCGCCGTCCCGATTGCGCTGTAAGTTTACCGCATAATGCCCTATCTTTTGCAAAAAATAACCGCAGGATGACCGCCTGCGGTTGTTTCATTTTTTGATTTTAGCACTCAAATCAAGAGAGTGCTAATGTTAACAGTTTGTTCATATAATAAAGGATATTTGTTCAAAAATGTTTGGTATTTTATATACACAAAGAAACGAGAGGCATGAAAAGCCTCTCGAGAATGAAAAACAATAGGAGGTATTCATCATGTTTGAAATCATTCCGTTTGATCGTCATATTCGTCATCTTGCCGCTATGGATCCGTTCCGTGAGTTCGACGAGCTCGAACGCAGCTTCTTCGGCAGCAACAGCAGCATGGTTTCCGCCTTCCGCACCGACGTGATCGACACCGGCGACGCCTACAAGCTGGAGGCTGAGCTTCCCGGCTTTGACAAGGAAGACATCCAGCTCAACGTCGAGAACGACTGCCTGACCGTCACGGCCGAGCACAAGAGCGAGAAGAAGGAAGAGGACGAGAAGAAGAACTTTATCAAGCGCGAGCGCTTCTACGGCTCCTACACCCGCAGCTTCGACGTGTCCGGCATCAATGTCGACGGCATCGAGGCCACCTATGAAAACGGCGTTCTGACGCTGAACCTGCCGAAGAAGGCCGCCGAGATCCCCGCCAGCCGCAAGCTGGAGATCAAGTAAGAAATCATCCTGTAATCCCTCTTTTCAACATCCCCCCCATATACAAAAGCCGCCCGGCGGGAATTCCCGCCGGGCGGCTTCTTGCTTTATGCTCTTTTCCTTGCGCTGAGTCTCGGCTTCCAGTAATCGTCCCAATAGACGAACAGCTCGGCCACCAGGCTGACCGGCAGCGCGGCGAACACGTCGACCATCGAGTGCTGCTTGACGAACGCCGTGGCGAGACAGATCATCACGACCACGAACACCAGCAGGACTTTCCACACCGGCTTGAGGTTGCGGTCCTTCAGCCCCACGGACAGAATGCCCATCGAGTACGCCACGTGCAGCGACGGGCAAACGCCCGTCGAGGTGTCGAAGGAGTAGATAAAGGCCATCAGCCGCGTGAGGAAGTTGTCGCGCACGAACACCTCCGGCCGCAGATCCTGGCGCGAGGGGTAGAGGATGTAGATCGTCATCGCGATGAGCTGGGTGATGAAGATAAAGAGCGAGAGCTTGGAAAAGCTCTTGGGATCATACAGCAGCGTATAGAGCAGCGAACCGAAAACCAGCGCGTACCAGAAGACGTAAAAGACGGCGAAGTATTCGCAGAAGGGGATCATGTCGTCGAGCGCGCAGTGCATCGGATGGCAGATCTCCGGCGGGATCAGATTCTCGGTCAGAAAGTAGAAACTGAAATAAAAGAGCCAGCCGAAAATTGCCAGCTTCATATGGGAAAACTGGGGCGTATTGAGCTTTGAAAAACGGAATTCACGGTAATCAACTACCGGCTTCTTCATCGGTATATACCTCTATGGGAATGTTTTTGGGGTAAAGGCGTTTGGGTATGTTGCGGTACGGGATCACGGTGTGCTCCGGCAGTGAGGCGGCCATCTCCGTGATCGCGTCCTTCATGGCCTTGCAGATGCGCTCGCGCTCGGACTCGATCGGGGCGTCGGGGTCAAAGCGGATGGGCTTGCCGATCACCGTCTTGTGCAGCTTCGGCGCGTTGTAAACAGGGACGAACAAAAGCGCCTTCTTGGTTTTTCTGTAGTAGAAACGGGCCAGATCGACGAATTTGTCCTGAAAATCATACAGGATGTTGTTATAGCGCTTGTTCCACTCCGGAAAAATGATCATGCTGCGCCCCTCCTGCAGCAGCTCGATCGAGCGGCGGAAGGTCGTGATCAGACGCGTGTCGTGATAGACCGGCACGGTGGAGGCGTTGTTGAAGATCAGCACGGCCAGCGGCGTGATGATCCAGGACAGCAGCCGGAAAAAGGGGTGGAAGATCTTCGGCTTGAACGACCAGAAGTCGGTGAAGGCGTACTCCGCCACCTCGCCCCAGTGCATCATCTGCCCCGCGCACCAGATGCTGTTTTTCCCCGGGAAATAGAGCTCGGAGATGATCGGACCGTTCATCTGGGTGTGGTTGCCCACAAACACACAGGGCTCGTCGGGAATGTTTTCCGTTCCCTCAAAACACGGCTTGCGGTAGAAAAGCCGGATCATGGCACAGATGAAGAGATACAGAATATTCTTTTGTTTCTTTTCTTTCATGTTACCAACCGCTTCCTTTACACACAGGCCAAGACCTCCGAACAACGAAACAATATACCAGTTTTCACCTGCAAATTCAACCGATAAAACGTGGCCGGGTGTCCAAATTTACAGCTTGTACACAAATAAACAGCCGAGGGAGTTTTCCCTCGGCTGTTTGAAAGCAAGATAAAACGACAGTTATTCGACCGTGTTGACGAGCTCGCCGATGCCCTCGATCCCACAGGTGACGACATCGCCGCTCTTCAAAAATTCCGCCCCGGGGATACCCATCAGAACGCCCTTGGGCGTGCCGGTCGCGATGATAGACCCGGCGCGCAGCACAAAGCCCTGCGACAACACCGAGATGATCTCGCTGATCGAGTGGATCAGATGGTCGGTTCGGCTGTCCTGCATCAGCTTGCCGTTGAGTGTCGTATAGATACGCTGGGCCGGGGGCCAGGAAAACTCGTCCTTTGTAACAAGGCAGGGACCCATCGGGCAGAAGCCCTCGAGGCTCTTGCCGAAATGCCACTGCTTGTGCCTGGTCTGCACCTCGCGGGCGGAGACGTCATTGAGAACGGTATAGCCAAAGACATAGTCCTGCGCGTCCTCTTCGCTGACCTGCCAGGCGTCTCGTCCGATGACGACAGCAAGCTCGTTTTCATAGTCCAGCTGCTGCGTCAGATCACGGTGAGCGGGGATCGGATCCCCCGTCCCCTGGGAATAGTTCACCCGCTTGGAGAAGAAGATCGGCGCGGCCAGCTCGACGCCGAAGGCGTCGCTGGAAAAGCCGGAGGCTTCTTTGGCGTGGGCTGCGTAATTGAGCCCGAGACACAGCACGTCCTGCGCCGGATGCGGGATCGGAGAGAGGAGCTTGACCTCCACAAGGGAGATCGTCTCGCCTTCGGCCGCGGCCATGGCGGCACGATCCGACGGCGTCGAGCGGCAGATCAGATCTGTCATATCGGCATAGGAAAAGCCGCACGCGCGCAGCGGCAGCACGCGCTCACCGCGCAGCAGGCCGAGCTCTTCCTCCGCACATCCGTTCCGGGTAAAGGTAATGAGTTTCAAAGCGATCACTCCATTTTGTTGATTTGATACCTTTGGCTTTTCGCCATCATATCATCATTATAGCCGACTGTGTCTCCGGCGGCAAGAGAAAAAAGCTCCCGGGGGCGCGGCCCCCGGGAGCGGGAAGGACGATCATTCTGCTCCGGCCTGGTCCGCGGCGGGGGCGGCGGCACGTTGACCGTAAGGCTGGGCCAGGCGCAGCGCCGCATCCGCGTTGGCGGCGGCTCCGGAGGCGGTGCGGGAAATCAGCCCCCAGGCAATCACAACGCCGAGAGCGGAAAAGAAAAACTCCTGCAGGGAATCGGCTGCGATAGCGGCCCAGATCTCGCCGTCGCGGAGCAGGTCCGGCACAAAGGAGAGGGCCTCGGAAAAAGAAAAGCCGTATTCCCGCATGATGGAAAAGACAATGTATTCGAAGTTCAGAATGAACACACCCAGAACGGCCATCAGGATCGAAACGATCAGTGCGGCTTTGTTCATCTTGCCGCGGAAGAGCTTATAGCCGAAATAGGCGCAGATGGGGATCAGCGCAAAGAGAATGGAATATTCCATTTCCAGATAGACAACGGTCAGAAAAGTGGGGATCGTGCCGACAAGCATGCCGATCAGCGCACCGAGCACACCCAGCAGATAGCTGCCGTTTTCCCGATTGATATCGGCCTTGTTATGGGCTTTCCCGGCCTCTGCCTGCAGACAGCGGTAGTGGACAGGACGGTAGCCCTTCCCGGTGAGGGCAGCAGCGTCACAGTTCCCGCCGCCGCAATAGGGACACGTTTCCAACGGATGAAGTCCGGCATGGCCGAGCGCATATACACAGAATTGAATATAGGTCGATGCGCTGCCCTGAGCCTTTTTCTTTGATGCAGCGGTGATGACCAGCATGTTTCCCACCCAGGAATTGATCTTTCCGCCCCAGGTTTTCAGAACGGCGTTTATCTGCTTGACGAGGGCGCTGTCCCGTTTGCGATCTACGATCAGATGAACGTGATTGACATTGTTGTTCCACAAGGTCAGAGGCCATCCGTCTACTACGCCACAAAGAGTGGCGCCATAGGCGGTAAGACCCAGCTCGGTACCGAGCAGACTGAATTCGTTCGTTTTCATGGTTTCCCGTCTCCTTTTTCGAAGTAAAATATAAAATAACATATTTTACAAAAAAAGACCATAGTAAAAAGAAAGATCGTGTTCGCACGCAGACACGCTGTCCCGGAAAAAACCCGGAACGCAGGAGAAGGGGGATGGAAAACCGGAACGCTTTCCGCTATAATGTTTTTGATGGCAAAACACAGAACCTGGCCATACGGCGCGCGAAGAAAGGAGGGGCGGAGGCATTGAAGCAGATCATCATTCATGTGGACATGGACGCTTTTTATGCCTCGGTGGAGACGCGGGACGATCCGAGCCTGCGCGGCAAACCGCTGATCATCGGCTCGCTCCCCAACGAGCGCGGTGTGGTGGCCACCTGCAGCTATGAGGCGCGCAAGTACGGCGTTCATTCCGGCATGAACATCAAGGACGCCTATCGCCTTTGCCCCGGCGGGATCTTCCGGCACCCGAATTTTGACAAGTACAAGGCGGTCTCCGCCCAGCTTCACGCGATCTGGGACGCCTATGCCTCCGCCTCCGAGGCCATCGCGCTGGACGAGGCGTATCTGGACGTGACGGAGAAGGCCGGGGACTGGGACGGCGCGCGCGAGATCGCCCGGACCATCAAGCGTCGGACCCGGGACGAGCTGCACCTGACCTGCTCGGTTGGCTTGGCCTATTCCAAGACGGCGGCCAAAACCGCCAGCGAGGAAAAGAAGCCGGACGGATACTTTGAAATCGAAACGGCGGAGGATTATGTCGAGCTGATCCGGGACCGGGACGTAAAGGTGCTTTATACCGTCGGCGAGAGCACGGCGGAAAAGCTTTACGCCGCCGGGATCCATACCGTGCGGGATATCCAGCAGCGACAGGAGGATGTGGTCCGCCTGCTGGGCAAGCAGGGCCGCTGGATCACGCAGATCGCCTTCGGCATCGACGAGAGGAAGGTGGAGCCCTATCGGCCTGAGGAGGCCAAATCCATCGGCAGGGAGCTGACCTTTCAGAAGGATGTTGACAACTTTGATCTGCTTGGAGACGTGCTGTTTCTGCTTGCGCTGAACGTGGAAAACCGCGCGCAGAGGATCGGCCTTCGCGGAGGGGGCGTCACGCTCAAGATCACCTATGCCAATATGAAAAGCATCACCCGCTCCCGCAGTCCGGCCGACTGCGGCTCGGCGGTCGCGATCTGGCGGGAGGCGGCAAAACTGCTGGAAAAGGTGGAAAAGCGTCCGGTGCGGCTGCTCGGCGTCAGCCTGTATAACCTGAGCGACACTGAGGAGCGGCAGCTGCGGCTGGAGGACTTTGACGATGCGGATGCGCGGGAGCAGGAAGAGGAGCGCAAGCGGCAGCTTTCCGCGCTGGAGGAGCACTATCACCTGAATTTTGCCGGGCATCTGCCGCAGCTTTTCCACGCGGAGACCCTGCACAAAACCGTGGAATACATGAGAAAGCATTTTTGAGCGGAGCCGCTGCGCAGCAGAAGAACGATTCTCCCTCTATGAGAACGATTCATTTTGTAAAAGTCCAGGGGGATTGAGAAAAAGTAAAAATGCCGCTGCGGAAATGAGTCCGCAGCGGCTGCTTTTTTATGGCCGGATACCGAAAAAGCCCTGAAATCAAGGGCTTTCGGGCAAAATGAAAAGGTAGGCAATTTCTATCAAAATTACCTACCTTTTATGGATTTGTTTCACTGTTTTGATAGAATTTCCCGGAGGGGGGGTCACCAGCCCTTTAGGGGGTTCACCTGCAAAGGGGGGTTCAAAGTGAACGATAGGTCTATCCTTCTCAAATATGTGCCTTCACAACTCTACAATGAACGCAAAGAAGGCTTTCAACAGGCCGGATGACATCATCTCCGATGTCATGAAGAGGATTGAGGATTTCAATCGCAAATCTCGCAAATCCACACGGGAGGAAGTACTCTAAATCGTTTAGAGAAGCAGAGGATTTGCAGCACGGCAGCATGGTTTCCAGTGAAGAAAAAGCACTTTCATAGGCTTCATCCATCGCGTTTCCCCACCAACTGAAATCAAGTGTGGCACCACAGTTGGGGCAAGTAATTGTTTCCAGACTCTCTCCACAGTCGATAAACATAGGAGTTGGGCTACTTGTTGATTTGACACAATCGCAAATTACGCGCGTTTCAATATAATGCCTCGCGTTTTCAATTGACTGCTCGGAAACCGTAATGAAAGGATCTGTTGGAATCAGTTTTACAATATAATCTGACATTAAGCAGCCTCCTGTTCTAATCCGCTTATCATTGATTCGGTTGGACGCGCAAAACACTCCTTTTCTCATTTATCATAGCACAAAAAGAAAAGAACGGCA
>CAMHER010000061.1 GCA_946184215.1 uncultured Clostridia bacterium
GTCGGCCGCGGCAGCGGAAGCCGATTCGATAGCCTCACTCTCCCCCGCCGCCAGCATGGCATGCTCTTCAGCGACAGCGGCCTGCGGAGCGGCCGCCGTCACGGCGCCCTTGCGGCCGAGCAGCCGCGGCAGTGTGAGGGAGCCGATCCCGATCACCAGCACGGCAAGCGCCGCAACGGAGAGGATCTTTCGATTCAAAACGGGCCTGGTGTGCCGTGAGCGGACCTCCTCGCGGCGGATCTGCGCCATAACGTTTTCCGCAAGCTCCTCCGGCGGCTCTTCCAGTTCATCCGAAAGCGTTCCGGAGAGCGTGGAGAAGGCTTTGTAGACGGCCTGACATTCCGGGCAGCTGCGCGCATGAGCGGCAAGCTCTTCCCCCTCCTCCAGGGTCAGTTCCCGGTCGATCAGGCGGCTGATCAGCTCCTGATAATACGCACAATCCTTCACGGCGTCTCACCTCCTCCCGACCGTTTTGACGAAACGGGAGTGGAAATGTTCCCGTCCGAGGCCAAAAATACGCACAGCCTGTGCCGCGCGCGGAAGATCCTTGATTTGACCGTCCCGCTCTCAAGGGAAAGGACACGGGCGATCTCCTCATAGCTCAGCCCCTCGATCTCGCGCAGCAGAAGGATCTTGCGCTGATCCTCCGGCAGGCTCATCAGGCCGCGCTGCACGCTCTCGCGCGTGAGCTTGCGTTCAAACAGCCTCTCGGGCGAAAGCGAGTCGTCTGGGATCTCCTGCTGCCCTGTCCCGGTGCCCTCATCCTCGCGCTCCAGAGAGGTTTCCCTGCGGCGGGAGCGGACGCGCAAAAAGTCCAGGCAGGTATTGGAAACGATCCGATACAGCCAGACGGAAAACTTGCTCTCTCCCCGGAAGGTGTGCAGAGAGCTGTATGCCTTCAGGAAGGATTCCTGGGAGATGTCCAGCGCGTCCTCACGGTTTGCCGTCATACGCAGGGCAATGTTGTATACGTTTTTCTCATAGGCCCGGACGATCTCTTCAAAAGCGCTGGCGTCGCCGTTCAGGACAGCTTCGACAGCCGACAGGATCTTTTGCTCGTCCAAAGCGCTCCCTCCTTTCTCCGAGAGAACAAGAAGAAATTATTGCAGATCTCGTTTCATATCCTTTGCCAGTTTGCGGATGTCCGCCAGCGTGTCCACATGGGTCAGCGCTGCGCGGTAAACAGCGGAATAGGCCACGCCCCGCAGATACCACGGCAGATGGTGCCGTGCCTCCAGGCAGGCGGCACGCTCGCCCCGCAGCGAGGCAAGAAGCTCGATCTGCCGCACGGCGTCGTCGATCCGCCGGGAAAACGGCGGCAGGGGCGGGATATTCTCCCCCGCCAGGGCGGCGTTGGCCTGTGCAAACAGCCAGGGATTGCCGAAGCTGCCCCGCCCGATCATTGCAAGCGAGCAGCCGGTGTAGCGCAGGATGTGCACGGCGTCTTCAGCGGTAAAAATATCGCCGTTTGCGATCACGGGGATGCTGACCGCCGCAGCCGTATCGCGGATAATGTCCCAATCGGCGCGTCCGGCGTACATCTGCGCGCGCGTGCGCCCGTGCACGGTAAGGGCGGCGGCTCCGGCATCTTCACAGACGCGGGCAAATTCAACGGCGTTGACATGCCCGCCGTCAAAGCCCTTGCGGAACTTCACCGTGACGGGGCAGTCCACGCTCCTCACCACGGCCTCCACGATCCGCCCGGCCAGCTCCGGGTCGCGCATCAGGGCCGAGCCGTCGCCGCCCTTGACGATCTTGCCGACCGGGCAGCCCATGTTGATGTCCACAATATCCGCTCCGGACAGCTCCCGTGCCATCGGTGCGGCCTCAGCCATGACCTCCGGCTCGTGGCCGAAGATCTGCACAGCGGAGGGGTGTTCGTCGGGTGGGATGTAGAGAAGCGATTTTGTTTTCTCGTCGTGATAGCACAGCGCCTTGGCGCTGATCATCTCTGTGACCGTATAGGCCGCTCCGTTTTCCCGGCAGAGCGCACGGAAGGCGAAGTCCGTCACTCCCGCCATCGGGGCCAGCGCAAAGGCGCCGGCAAGCTCCACCGATCCGATCTTCACCATTGCAGATCCAGCCCCACCGGGCAGTGGTCCGAGCCCATGACCTCAGGCAGGATAAACGCCTCGCGGATGTTGTCCCGAAGCCGGTCGGAGACCAGGAAATAGTCGATGCGCCAGCCCACGTTCCGCTCTCGCGCGGCGGCGCGGTAGCTCCACCAGGAATAGGCATCGCGCTTTTCGGGATAGAGATAGCGGAAGGTGTCGGTAAAGCCCGCCGCCAGAAGCTCGGTAAACTTGCCGCGCTCCTCATAGGAAAAGCCGGGGTTGCCGATGTTGGTCTTGGGGTTTTTCAGGTCGATCTCCTCATGGGCCACGTTCATATCGCCGCAGACGACGACCGGCTTTTTCGCATCCAGCGCCAGCAGGTAGGCGCGGAACGCATCCTCCCAGTCCATGCGGTAGTCGATCCGCTTCAAGCCGTCCTGCGCGTTCGGGGTATAGACGCAGACCAGGTAAAAATCCTCATATTCCAGCGTCACGGCACGGCCCTCGTGGCTGTGCTCCTCGGCGCCGATGTTATAGCTCACGGAAAGAGGCGTATGCCTGGCAAAGATCGCCGTGCCGGAATAGCCTTTTTTCTCGGCATAGCACCAATAGCTCTCATAGCCGTCAAAGGCGAGCTCCACCTGGCCCGGCTGGATCTTCGTCTCCTGCAGGCAGAAGAAATCCGGCGAGAGCGCAAGAAAGATGTCGTCAAAGCCCTTGGTGCGCGCGGCGCGCAGCCCGTTGACATTCCAGGAAATGAATCTCACAGCTTCTCCTCCCTCTTCGCGTGGGTCTCACAGCTCTCCTCATAGCCGCGGGCGTCGCACAGCGAGGCGTTGCGCAGCCGCGGCACTTCCCCGTCGGCAAGGGTTTTGGCCCTTTCGGTGCGCACGGCGACAAGGCGGTTGATTTTCAGACCCTGTTCGATGAATTTTGCCTCATACCCGGTCAGGATCCCGGTCACGCCGTCGGCGTGCAGATCATGGGTCAGCTCGCGCAGCGTCCAGCCCTCGGCGGAGAACTGCTCGACCGACCAGTCGAAGAGAGGTGTGTTGTCGGTTTTGAACTGCAGCTCGCCGCCCACGTTAAGTACGGTGGCATAGCGGCGCAGAAAATTCGGCGCGGTCAGGCGCAGCTTGGCATCGCGGCTTTTCGGCCAGGGATCAGGGAAATTCAGATAGATCCGTCCGACCTCGCCGGGGGCAAACAGCTCGCCCAGCATCGTCACATCACCCAGCACATAGCGGATATTGCCGATGCCGCGGCCACGGGCAAGCTCCATCGCCATGACAAGCGCGCTGGGATCGCGCTCGATCGCGACCAGCAGCGTGTCGGCACTGGCTTCGGCGCAGTCGGCCGTAAAGCGACCCTTGCCGCAGCCGAGCTCGACGGCCAGCGTCCGGTAGCCGGCAAAGTGATCCCGCCAGTGCCCCCGCAGGGTCTGGCCGTTCTCTTCCAGCAGCTCCGCGCACTTCTCCAGCCTGGCGTCCAGGTTGGGTTTCTTTCTCATTCTCAAAGGACTTCACACTCCTATACCCCAAAAGGATACCACAAGAGAAGGAAAACATCAAGATTCCGCTCAAGAGGAAAGCCTCCCGTTCCGGCGCACTGATCGCCGGGACGGGAGGCTTTCTCAATCGCTCTCCGTTTCCTTTTCAAAACGGTATTTCTGCCGGATCTCCGGGTATTTCTCGTGATCCACCTCTGAGAGGAACATGTCCAGCGGGCGGACGAAAAGGCCCCCGTCGCCGTAGAGCGGGCTGTAAACCATCATCTCTTCACCGGTCTCGGAGTGCTTCGCCACGCCGACGATCATGTAGAGGTATCGATCTGAGGCGGGATCGACCGTCTCGCGCTTGAAATGGCGCACAATGTCGCCTGTCTGAAACTGGCGTTTTTCCATAGGGCTCACTTTCCGTCCGGGAAGCTGGTGAACGCGCCGTGCTCCTGCACGGGAGCGAGGCCCGCTTCCTTCTGCGCGGCGATGGCCTTGATGAGGAACGCCATGTTATGGGCGATGTTGCGTACGGTCTGCAGACCCTCGAGGTCCTTTTCCACGTCCCCGGCGGTAAAACCGTGGACGCTGTTCCAATAGGTCGAGGAGGCAATGGGCATACCGCTGATGGTGAAGTATTTGTTCAGCACATCGAACGAGGCGGAAGCGCCGCCCCGGCGGCAGCTGACGATGGCAGCCCCCACCTTCATGTGCATCGAGTAGGGCGCGCTGTAGAACAGGCGATCCAGAAAGCTCAGAAGCGTGCCGTTGGGCGAGCCGTAATAAACCGGGCTGCCGACAAGAAGCCCGTCCGCCTCTTTGAGCTTTTCGGAAACCTCGTTGACCAGGTCGTTTTGCACACACTTGCCGCTTTTGCCGCAGTAATTGCAGCCAAGGCAGCCGCTGATCTTTCTGCTGCCGACCTCGACCAGTTCCGTTTCGATCCCCTCGGCGTTGAGCGTACCGATCGCTTCTTCCAGTGCCCGGGCCGTGCAGCCGCGCAGATGCGGACTGCCGTTGAGTACCAGTACCTTCATTGTTTTTCTCCTTCTCTTTTTACTCAGGCAGCACAGCTGCTGTGTGAAAGCGCTCTTCTCAGCGGCCGAACTCCTTCGCGGCAGCGGAGAGCAGTTCACGGATCTCCAGGTGCTGCGGGCAGACGGCCTCACACTGGCCGCAGCGCACACAGTCGGAGGCGTGGCTCCCTGCTTTTTCGCAGATGATCTCGTAATAATAGGCGCTGTTCCAATCCCGGTGGAGCTTTTTGGCGTTCACCGTGGCAAAGATATCCGGGATCGCAATGCCCATCGGGCAGCCGGCCGTGCAATAGCGGCAAGCCGTGCAGGGAATAAAATTCTTGGTTTTGAAGATCTTCTGCACTTCGCCGACGGCCTCCCGCTCGGCCGCGTCAAGCGGCCTGAAATCCGCCATGAACGAGCAGTTGTCCGTCATCTGCGCCATGTCGCTCATGCCGGAGAGTACCATCATCACGCCCTCAAAGCCCGCGGCAAAGCGGATCGCATAGCTGGCCGGGCTGCCGCCGCCGAGCTTTGCAAACACCTCTGCCGCCTCGTCGGGCAGGTTGACCAGGCGCCCGCCCTTGACCGGCTCCATGATGATGACAGGCTTTCCGTGCTTGCGCGCCATCTCGTAGACGGCACGGCTCTGTACGGCCGGGTCATCAAAGTCGAGATAGTTGAACTGGATCTGTACCGCTTCGATCTCCGGATAGTCCGTCAGGATCCGATCCAGCATCTCCGGGCTGTCGTGGAAGGAGATCCCCACGTGCCGCACCTTGCCCTCGCGCTTGAGGGCGAAGGCCGTTTCGTAAGCGCGGCATTCCTTGTAGTGGCCGTAATTGCGTGCCCCCTGCGCGTGCATCAGATAAAAGTCGAAATAGTCAACGCCGCAGGCCTCCAGCTGCTTTTCAAACAGCGGGCGGATATCCTCTTCTTTTTCGAAAAAATTGCCGGAGAGCTTATTGGTCAAAAGGTAGCTCTCACGCGGGTAGCGGCTGGTCAGGCACTCGCGGACGGCCAGTTCGCTTTTCCCGTCGATATAGCCGTGCGCCGTGTCGAAGTAGTTAAAGCCCGCCTCCAGAAAGTGGTCGACCATTTTCTTGACCTGCTCGGTGTCCACGTCCTCCCCCAGCATGGGCAGACGCATGCAGCCAAAGCCGAAATTTCTTTTGATCCTATCCATTTTGCTTCGCCCCTTTTTTTCAGATTTTATGGTTTTTGAATTATTCCTGTTTAATACCCTTTGGAGAAAAATCGCCGGGCTGAAAAAGCTTTTTGCTTGACGGGAAACAGAGAAAATGCTATACTGTGTTTTTGGTAAAAACTGTAAGAATAGTCTTGTCTGCGTCAAAAGCCGACAAGTTCTTTTTTCGTTTAAGGGAGGTTGAGGTATGCTTCAACTTGCCATCTGTGACCGTTCATCGGAATACCGCCGTCAGCTGTCGGAGTTGCTGGAAGAAAGGCTGCAAACGATTGCCTCTGAAGTCGAGCTGTTCTCCTCTGCCGAGGAGCTGCTGCGCTATCTGAACGCCGGCTACGCGCCGGACATTGCCGTTCTCGGGATCTCGGACGAAGCCGAAAGCGCCGTCTCGCTGGCCGAGCAGCTGAATGTGCTCTCTCCCGCCTGCCGGATCATCTTTGTCTCGGATGAGCTTCGCTTTGCAACCGAGGTCTACCGCGCCGACCACGTCTGGTTTCTTCTGCGCGGGGAGCTGGACAGCCGGATCGGACCGGCGCTGCGCAAGGCGCTCTCGTCTCTCGACAGCTTCCGCAGCCGGGGGATCGTGATACGTTCCCGCGCAAGGGCAAACTTCGTGCCGCTCGATGACGTGCTGTATGTTGAGCGCGTCTGCCGTCAGACGCTCGTCCGAACGGAGAAGGAGATTTTCTCCTCTTCCGAGCGTCCGAACAGGCTTCTCTCCGGCGGACTGTCGGATCAGTTCATCCACTGCCACCGCAGCTATTGGGTAAACAAGTCGCGCATCGAAGCGCTTGAACACGAGGATTTTGTTCTGACGAACGGTGAGCGCATTCCCATCAGCCGCAGCCGCCGCGCTGCCGCGCGGGAGGCATTTTTTGACATCTCACGGTAGAAGCTTCAAGAGGACGCATCTGCGTCCTCTTTTTTTCAGAAGGTGTCGGCACTGTCGACGATCATGGCGCGGGCCTTGTCGCGGATCAGCCCAAAACGCAGCGTAGAGGCCCCGATCATTCCCAGCACCTCCGCGGGAGGAAGCTCGTACAGCGAAGCGATCTTCTCCAGCGCGGCGTCGAATTCTTCATCGCTGAGGGTGATGTTCTCGCGGCGCGCCACCGCGTCGATCAGCAGATCGATGCGCACCAGGTCGGTTGCCTGAGGCCGAAATTCCCCGCGCAGCTCCGCCTCGGTTTTCCCGGCCATGCGCAGATAAGCGGCAAAGCTCTCCTCCGCCAGTCTTTCCATGCTTTCGCTGCGTTTCTGCTCCGCGCGGCTGTCCAGGGCCTTTTCCAGCACACTGAACGCGTGATCGCCGCCTCCGCCCGGAAACAGCGCGGCAGCCAGAAGCTCGGTGATTTCTCCGGTGCTGCGGGCGCGCATATTGCCGGCGTTGAGTTCGTCGGAAACGGCAAGCGCCATATCCCACAGCGCAGCGTCGTCGTAGCCGCAGGACAGCTCATCATTTGCCCTGCGCAGAATCGCGTTCATATCCGCCAGCGTGCCAAATCCCGGGCGCTGCGCCACGTCCTCCAGCCGCTGCTGCACGAGGGCGTCGATCTTGCGGCTGATATAAGTCTCCGGAATGTCGGCCTCCATGGTCTCGGTCGCGGCCAGAAGCACCGGCAGATCCGGGCTCTCGTCCGCCGGGACATAGACCTCCAGCCCCAGATATTTCCCCAGCTTCACCTCCGGCGGCACAGCGGCGTCAAAGTCAAACGACAGTCCGCCCTCCGCCGTTTCCTCAAGGCGCGTTACCCGCACAAGAGCAAGCGCGCTCAGTTCTTTTTCTCTTCGGAAGAGCTCGATGCAGCCCTCCACAGCGGCATGTCCGCCGCCGTAGCGCGCGCAGTCTTCCTTTTCTGCCAGAATGGTGGCGCAGACGTCGCCGCCGGAAATCGAGCAGGACAGGATCTTCATTTCTTCCACTCCTCCCCGGCTCTCAGCACGTCCTCATCATATTCCCAGCCGTTGTCGAGCAGCCAGAAGCCCTCTTCTTCCTCGACGGAGGCAAAATATTCCTCGTCGCTCTGATGGAGGTGGCTGAGTTTCTTTCGCGTCTCATAGGCGCGCAGCTCACTGACGGTAAAGGCAAGCCCCAGCTCGCGGGCAATGGGGAGCAGCACCTCCTCGACCAGCGGCTCGCGGATCTCGAAGCTGCCGGGATAGGCGTCCAGCGCCTCCTTCACGCGCGTGCGGAGCGCCTCGTCTGTCTTATACTGTTCAAAAAACTTTTCGGCATTCTCGATCATATTCGATCCCTCTTGTTATCGTGATGTCTCTATTATAGGGGAATTGCGCTTTGATTGCAAGGCTTCCGCGCAAGCGCTTTCCCGTCTCCGGAATCCGGAATTCAAAACAGGGCACGGATGCTTCCGTGCCCTGTTTGATCACAGTCTCTTGAGAAAATTGCCGTAAACATGCACCTTGTCGCCCACCACGACAAAGGCATTGGGATCGCAATGTGCGATGATACTGCGCAGACGCGTGATTTCATACTTGGAGATGATGACGTACAGCACCTCGCTGGGCTCGTCGGTATACGCGCCCACGCTGGCCCACTCCGTCACGCCGCGGTGCAGGCCGCGCAGGATCGCGTCAGCCAGCTCGTCCTTCCGCTTGGTGATGATCTTGACCTCGACGTTGATATTCTGAAAATGGAAATGGTCGAGGGCAAAGGAGCTGAGGAACGTGGAGATCATGGAGTAGATCACGACCCGCAGGTCAAACAGCACCGCATATGCGACAAACTGAGCGGCGTTGACGACGAGATAAAGCTGTCCCACGCCGGTCTCCCGTTTGCCCATCGCCATCATCAGCCCGATGATGTCAAGTCCGCCGCTGGATGAGCCGCAGCGCAGCACCAGTCCCAGCACCGAGCCCGTGATCAGGCTGCCGACGATCACGCTGCCGAGCATATCGTCCGGCAGAAGCGGCTTGACGGGAACGATCGCAAGAAAGATTGTCGAGAACGTTACGGCGATGATCGTCTTGACAAGCGTTCTGCGCCGCATCCGCTTCCAGGCGTACAGAAAAATCGGGATGTTGAACACATAGTAGAGCACGCCCGCTATGTCAAAGTTAACAGAGATGCCGAGATACTCCACCAACAGCGTGCGGATCAGCTGGCAGACGCCCATCAGGCCGCCGGCGTAGATCCCCATAGGGACGATGAACATGTTCATGCCGATGGCATAGACGAATTCCAGCACGATGGTATAAAGGGTGATGAGGATCTCATGTGCCCACTCGTGCTTTTCCAGATACTCTCTTATCATGTCGTATCCTCTTCAGGCAGTCAAAATGCCGCTCGGCATAAGGAGAGCGGCATTTTTTCAGATCTTTTGTTCTGTCCCTTACTTGGCAGCCTTGGCCAGCTCGCACAGAGCGGTGAAAGCGGCCGGATCGTGGATCGCGGTCTCGGAGAGCATCTTGCGGTTCATATCGACGCCCGCGAGCTTGAGGCCGTGCATGAAGGTGGAGTAGTTCATGCCGTTGAGCTTGCAGCCCGCGCTGATGCGGGTGATCCACAGGGAACGGAAATCTCTCTTCTTCTGCTTGCGTCCGATATAAGCGTAACGGCCGGACTTCATGACCTGCTCGTTCGCCATCTTGAAATGACGGGACTTGTTGCCCCAGTAACCCTTTGCCAGGCCAAGCACCTTGCTTCTGTGCTTGCGGGTCATCATTGCGCCTTTAACTCTTGCCATTTGTATATCCTCCTATTTACACGTCAGCCCTTATTTGTAAGGGATCATTTTCTTGATGGTAGCGGCGTTGGTCTTGTCGGCATAAGTCTCCGAACGCAGACGGCGGCAGCGCTTCGTATCTTTCTTCGTGAGGATATGGCTCTTGTAAGCGTGCGCACGCTTTACCTTACCGGTCTTGGTGAGATTGAATCTCTTCTTGGCACCGCTGTGTGTCTTCAGTTTAGGCATGATCTTTACTCCTTTTCTGATTCAAACAGGAAAACCTGCTGGTTTACAACATTGATTTACGCTTCGACCGTATCCCCGGTCCCTGCGGTTTCCTCCGCAGCAGTCTCCGCCTTGGGGGCTTTGGGCTTGCCGGGCTTTTTCGGCGCAGTCTGCGGTTTGGGTGAGAGGAACATCGACATATTGCGTCCCTCCAGCTTGGGCGCCTTATCCATATTCGCGATGTCGGCGCACTTGGCCGCAAAATCGCGCAGGATAACGCCGCCGATATCGGTATGGGCCATCTCTCTGCCGCGGAAGCGGACGGAGACCTTCAGGCGATTGCCCTCGGCAAGGAATTTCTGGCCGTTCTTCAGCTTCGTGTTGAAGTCGTTCGTATCGATGCTCGGAGACATACGGATCTCCTTGATCTCGATCACACGCTGGTTCTTCT
>CAMHER010000062.1 GCA_946184215.1 uncultured Clostridia bacterium
ACCTCAAAGCCGTCGATATCCGGCAGCATCACGTCCAGCAGCGCCAGACAGATGTCGGGATTGACTTTGAGCTTTTCCAATGCTTCCGCACCGTTCTCGGCCTCGATCGGCTCGTAGCCGCTGCGGCGGAGGTTGATGACCACAAAACTGCGAATATTGGACTCATCCTCCAAAACGAGAATCTTTTTCATTGAAACGGCCTCCTGTTTCTTCGTGTTTATGCCAAGCATGCGGCGCAAGGGCGCGATCATGCCATAATTCGAGATACTAAATTATAACATAGCTTTTACAAAATTGGTAGCCATAGTTGCAAAAAAGATTTTTCTTTTGGCAAACGGCAAAAAAAGATCGCAACGCGCCGGAAAAACACGGCAAACTGCAATGCGTTTGCAAGCAAAACAGCGCAAAAGAGAAGGAATTTGTAAATAATACTGGCAATTGAAAGAGGGTGCTGATATACTATACGGCGTGATTTTGAAAGGGAGCGTTGGGATGATGACGGAAAAGGATGAACTCAGGGAAAAGTACAGGGAGCTCAACAGGCGCAATCCCTTTGTACGGCATAATCATATCGAGGTGACGGAGATCGAACGCGACCGCGCGGTGCTGCAGCTCGTGATCCGCCCCGAGAGCCGGAACGTCTACGGCCTTGTCCACGGCGGTGCGATCTATGCCATGGCCGATAACGCGGCCGGCTGCGCGACCAGCACCGACGGGCGCAGCTATGTCACGCAGTCGAGCGATATGCACTTCCTGCGCAACCAGGCGGAGGGAACGGTAACAGCCGAAGCGGGGCAGAACGACCGTTCTCGTTGACGTGACCGTCACCGGCGAGGAGAAGAAACTGCTGGCGACGGGGACCTTTACCTTCTTCCGCGTCGATCCGCAGCGCATGGCTGCCAAGTGTCCGGCGGAAGATTTGAAAAAGAACGACGGATAAGCTATAATAACAAAAACACTCTCCCGGAGGAAAAAGAATGACTGCCAGGAAACGCAGAAGGAGAAGAAGCGCGGCGCCTCTGCTTGCCGTGCTGGCACTGATCGCGGTGGCGATCGGGGCTCTTGTCTACATATACACGCATTACAACGTCGTTATGGGAACGCTTTTCGAGAAAGGGGAGCCCATCGACGTTAGGGGCCGGTCCGTCAGCGTCCGGCAGTATAACGAAATCGCAAGACGCCACGCGGACTGTGTCGTGCTCTGGGATATCCCGATCGGAGAGGGACGCTATGACTGCACGTCTGAAGCGATCGCCGTCGGCAATTTCAGCGAAAAAGAGGTGGAGAATTTTTCTCTCTTTTTCAACCTGCACAGCGTGGACGCCCGTGCGGCGGACTGCTATGGCGAGATCCGCGCGCTGATCGCGGCGCAGCCGGACCTTGAGGTGAGCTGGAATATCCCGATCGGCGCGGCGCGGTACGACAACCGCTCCGAAGAGATCGCCGTCGGCAATTTCTCCGCGGAGGAGATCGGGAGCTTTGCGTACTTTTCCGGCCTGAAACGGGTGGACGCCACGGCGGCCGACTGTTATGACGAGATCCTGGCGCTGCGCGAAGCGCTGGGCGAGGAGGTCGAGCTGAAATGGAACGTCGTGATCGGGGGAGAGAGCTTTCCCCACACGACAAAGGAGCTGACGCTGCCGGAGGGCACGTCGGCGGAGGAGACGGCGGAAAAGCTTGCCTATCTGCCGGAGGTCCGCATGGTGGACACCACGAACGCGCGCTATGACAGCGAAGCGCTTTCCGCCCTCAAGGAGCGGTACCCGAAGATCCGCTTCCTCTACAAGGTGACGATCGCGGGCGAGACCTTCCGCAGCAACACCGAAAACATCAACATCCCCGAATCCGCCGCGCTCGATCTTCCTGAGCTCATCTCCCATGGAAGCGATTTCTCCGAGCTGAAGATCATCAATCTCGGCTCGCGCATGATGAGTCTGGACGACGTGATCGCGATCCGCAAGGCGTTCGGCGGCGTCGAGGTGCTCTGCCGCACCACGGTCTGCGGCAAGGAGTGCTCGACTGACTGGACGGAGCTCGATCTCTCAAATCGCACGATCGACGATCCCGCTGAGGCGGAAAAGGCGATTGAGGCGATGGCGCATCTGGAAAAGCTGTATCTCTGCGACTGCAATATTCCTTATGAGACGCTCGACGAGATGCGCAGCCGCCACGACGACTGCGAGATCGTCTGGCGCGTGTATCTCAACGGGGTGGGCTGCCGCACCGACGCGGACAACTTCTGCATGTCGAAATACTCCAATGACTGGGGCTTTCTGCCCTATGCCAATGCCGAACCCATCAAATACTGCCGCAACATGGTCACGCTGGATCTGGGCCACGGCAACTTCGACCGGATCGACTTTGTCGAGACAATGCCGCATCTGAAGTATCTGATGATCGTCGGCGCGCCGGTCACAAGCCTCGAGCCGCTGCGGGACAGCAAGGAGCTGTATTATCTCGAAATGTTCTTTACGAACGTCCGCGACCTTGAGCCCATCGTGGGCCTGCAGTCACTCAAGCATCTGAACATCAGCCACTGCCGCTTTGACGATTATACCCAGCTGTTTGAAATGACCCAGCTCGAACGGCTCTGGTGGGTGGACAGCGGCCTGACGGAAGCCCAGCAGCAGGAGCTGCGCGAGGCGCTGCCAAACACGAAAATGTGCTTCTACGCCTGGGACGACAACGCCGTGGGCGGCTACTGGCGCGATGATCCGAGCTACCGCGAGATGCGCGACAATCTCGGTATGAACTATAATGTCATTGCTTAAGGGGGAAAAACCATGACGGCACTGGAACGCTTTCTGATTTATGTGAAAATCCACACCGCGAGCAGCGAAAACCTTGAGTGCACGCCCACCGAGGAGCGGGAATTCGACCTCTCCCGCGTGCTGGAGAAGGAAATGAAGGACATCGGGCTGCAAAATGTCTTTGTGGACGAGCACGCCTATGTCTACGGCAGTCTTCCGGCCACACCCGGCTGCGAGGAGCGCCCATGCGTCGGCTTTATCGCGCACCTCGACACGATCCCGGATTTCTCCGGCGAGAACGTAAAGCCGCAGCTGATCGAGAACTATGACGGCGGCGACGTGGCGCTCGGCGCGAGCGGGCGCGTGCTGACGGCGGAGATCAATCCCAATCTGCCCAAGCTCAAGGGCCATACCCTTGTCACGACCGACGGCACCACCGTTCTCGGCGCGGACGACAAGGCCGGCATCGCCGCGATCATGACCGCGTGCGAGCGGATCGCGGCGGAGGGCCGTCCCCACGGCGCCATCGCCGTCTGCTTCACGCCGGACGAAGAGGTGGGCCACGGCGCGTCACTGCTGGATCTGGAGCGCTTCGGCGCGGACTTCGCCTATACCGTGGACGGCGGTGAGCTGGAGGAGATCAATTTCGAGACCTTCAACGCCGCTTCCGCCAAGTGGGAGATCCGCGGCTTCAACATCCACCCCGGCAGCGCCAAGGACAAGATGATCAACGCCTCTCTTGTGGCCATGGAGATCAACGCCATGCTCCCATGCGGCGCTGTGCCCGAGAGGACCGAGGGCTACGAGGGCTTTTTCCATCTCACCGACATGTCCGGCAGCGTCGAAAAGGCGGAGCTGAGCTACATTCTGCGCGATCATGACGCATCCGGCCTCGCGGAAAAGGAAAAGCTGATGCGCCTCATCGAGAAGCAGATCAACGAAAAATACGGCGAAGGAACGGCAAAGCTCACGATCCGCGAGCAGTACCGCAACATGGCCGAGAAGCTTGGCGCACATATGGAGATCGTAGAGCTGGCCGAGCGGGCGATCCGCGCGATCGGCCTTGAGCCGGTGCGCGTGCCGATCCGCGGCGGCACGGATGGCTCACAGCTGTCCTTCCGGGGCCTGCTCTGCCCGAACATCGGCACGGGCGGTTATGCCTTCCACGGGCCGTATGAGCACACCTCCGCTGAAAATCTTGAGGGCGCGGCGCATCTTGTCGAGACCATCATCGACCTTGCCCGCTGAGGGAAAAAGGAAAGCCTGACCTTTCGGTCAGGCTTTCTTTTATGAGAGGATGGGGTCAATAGCCGCGCCAGCTCTGTCCGTCGTCGTCGGAACGGTATCGGAGATAGGTGATGCCGTCCGCTGTTCGCCCGACAAGCGAGAGGTAAATCGTCCCGCTTTCGTAGCGGATCTCCCGCCCCTCTACATAGCGGAAGGAGGCGGCGGAAAAGGGAAGCGTGATGCTCTCCCAGCTTTGGCCGCCGTCGGTGGTCGCGAAAAGGTGATTGTCGGAGCCGTGGTAGTCCGTCAGCACAAAGCCCTTCTCCTCCGAGAGGAACACCGCTCCGACGGGATAGTTTTCAATGCCCTCGCTCACGTCGATTCCACCGCTCCAGCTCTCGCCTCCGTCCTGCGTGAAAAAGAGCGTCTTGCGTACCTCTCCCACAGCGGGGGTGCCGCAAAGGAGTGAAACGATACGTCCCTCGCCGAGATTGGACAGAAACTCCGAATGGGCCTCCGCCTTCTCGACCGCGTAGTCGAGCGCTTCGACGGCGTCTGCGCCGCTCTCCGCGCTCCGCCCGCAGCCGGCAAGCAGGAGAAGAGCCAGGAGCAGAACAAGCAAATGAAGCTTTTTCATGCCGAACTTCCTCCTTTATCCAGATTATACATGCTTTTCCTGATAATCATACCATAACACACAAGAGCTTTTCATGTGTCTTAATCTTTCTTAAAGAAAACGGCAGCCCGGGTTCCCGGACTGCCGCTGTTCCTGCCTGCTATGATCAGAAGCGTATCTTCTCGCGGGTGATCTCGGCGAGGGAGGATGCACCGCACATCTTCATGGTGCCCTTGAGCTCGCCTGTCAGCTTGTCTGCGAGGACCTTGACGCCCTCCTGACCGGCACCGTAGAGCATCGTGGCGAAGGGACGGCCGACGAGCACGGCGTCCGCGCCCAGGGCCAGCGCCCGAAATACGTCTACGCCCGAGCGGATACCGCCGTCGACAAAGATCACGGTCTGACCGCGGACGGCATCTGCAATCTCACCGAGGACCTCCGCCGTGGAGGGCACGCCGCCCTGCACGCGCCCGCCGTGGTTGGATACGACGATACCGGCGGCTCCGGCTTCAACGGCCTTTTTCGCGCCGGCGACAGTCATAATGCCCTTGACAATGAAGGGCCGAGCCGCATGTTCGATAATCTCGCGCATCTCCGCCACGGTCTTGCTGCCGGCCTTGCCGCCCTGCTTCTGCAGGAAGGGGAGCCCCGCGGCGTCCACGTCCATCGCGGCGGCAAAAATGTTGTGCGCGATCACATCGTCAAGCTTTTCAAACACGACCTCGCGGCTCCAGGGCTTGATCGTCGGGATCGAAAGGCCGCCGAGCGCGGCGCTGTCCGCGATGGCGTCCTTCATGATCTGCGCATTGACGCCGTCACCCGTGAAGGCGAGAATGCCGCTGGCGATGGCGCCCTTCATCATGTCCACGTTGTAGCTCTGGTCGTTGTACTTCGGGCCGTAGTGCATGTCCACGGCGCCGAGGGGGGCGACAAAGATCGGGGCGGAGAAGCGATGCCCGAAAAGCTCGAACGAGACGTCGGGATCGGGCACGCTCTGGCAGAGCGTGTCCATGTTCACAAAGATCTCCTGCCACTTGTCATAGTTGCGCGCCGCGGCGTTGCCGGGGGCCTTGCTGCCGGGGCCGGGCACGTTGTTGCCGCAGGCCTTGCCGTTGCAGACCGGGCAGGCCATGCAGTGGGGCGCGGTTTGCTTTCTGGCCTCTTCCAATATTTCTTTGTACTCCATGTCGGTCTCTCCATTCATGAAAGTTTTTCAATGACTGAATTGATAATGATCATCGGATGGCAAAATCAATCGAGGATTCGATTGATTTCGCTGCCAAACGACATGTTTGGCAGCGAATGATTCTAAAAATCATTCGCCCGATGCTCATTGCAATGAGTATATGGCAAAACAGCAAGGCTGTTTTGCTGCGCCGCAAATCTGCGCGGCGAAAAGCTTTTTCGCTTTTCGCCATCATATAATCATTATTATCTGATAAGATGGGAAAAATGTCAAGGCATGCTTATTCCACGCCCGTACCGTCAAAGGCGGGGATCTCGTCGGCTGTGGCGGAGGAGAGCTCCTGCCAATAGCCGTCGGTGATGCCGCAGGCGTGCATGTAGCGGATCAGATGCTCGTTTTCCCCGGCGTCGACGCGGCGGCGGAGAGCGGGAAACGCTTCGAGCCCCGGCATAGGCGTGTACTGACTCATCAGGGAAAAGAGCACGCTGCGGCGCGGAAAGCTGTCGGCGACAAAATCGATGGCGCCCATGGCGTTTTCTGTCTCGCCCGGCAGGATCAGATGGCGGATCAAAACGCCGGAGAGGAGCAGGCCGTCCTCGCCGAGCCGATAGGGACCGGTCTGACGGAACATCTCGCGGATCGCGGCGTCGGCGACCTCCGGATAGTCTGCCGCGGCGCTGTAGCGCCCGGCAAGGGAAGAAACGGAATATTTGTAATCGGGCATATAGACCTGCACCAGCCCCTCCAGTGAGCGCAGCGACTCGACGCTCTCATATCCGGAGCTGTTCCACACCACCGGGATCCCCAGCGAAAGCCCCTCCAGCGCCTGCCTGACGGCGCGGATATAGTGTGTCGGCGTCACAAGGTCGATGCAGTGCACGCCGTCATCCCGCAGACGCAGCATGATATCCCGCAGCTCGGGAACGCTTACGGCGCGGCCCGCCCCGCCGCCCCGGCTGATCTCCCGGTTCTGACAGAAAACACAGCGCAGATTGCAGCCGGAAAAAAAGATCGTCCCGGCACCGCGCGTACCGGAAATGCAGGGCTCCTCGCCAAAGTGCGGCGCAGCGCGCGCGATGCGCGGCAGGGCGGGAGAAGCGCATACCCCGCCGCTGTTTTCCGCACTGCGGAGAGCAGCGCAGCGGCGGGGACAATCGCAGCAAATATATTCCATTTTCTTCCTCTTTTCAAAATCGGCAAAATGCCAACAAATTGCTCGATTACAGCAAGAATTATAGCCTCCGTTTGTTAAATTTGCAAGAAAATGCAAAATGAGGAAAATAGTGCATGATTTTTCGGATTTTTGTGATAAAATCATAACTAACGAGGAAAATGAGTTAAGTTTCCTCCCAGAAATGCCGTATGGGGAAGAGGGCTTGGGAAAAAATGCTCAACATTGTGCTTGTCGAGCCGGAGATCCCGCACAACACAGGGGCGATCGCGCGCACCTGCGCCGCCACCGGCGCAAAGCTGCACCTGATCCGGCCGCTTGGCTTTGACATTTCGGATAAGGCGGTCAAACGCTGCGGGCTGGACTACTGGCACCTTGTCGACCTTTCCGTATACGACAATCTGGAGGAGTACTTCGCCAGATGGGGCGATGAAGGATTGTATCTCGCCACGACGAAAGCACCGCGGGCCTATTGCGAGGCGGATCTCTCACAGGAGAGCGTCACGCTGATGTTCGGCAAGGAGACCGCCGGTCTGCCGCTGTGGCTGCGGGAGAAATACCGCGAGCGGTGCATCCGCATCCCCATGGTGGACGAGGCGAGAAGCCTGAACTTATCGAACTCCGTTGCCATCCTCGCCTATGAGACGCTGCGGCAGCAGGGCTTCCCGGGGCTGCAGGGCGTGGGCGAGATGGCCCTGAAATGAAAAAATTTATAATTAGGAGGATAACCATGAACTACAGCAAAAAGACCGTTTACGACGTAGACGTCAAGGGCAAAAAAGTTCTTCTCCGCTGCGACTTCAACGTTCCCCAGGACAAGAAGACCGGCGAGATCACGTCTGACAAGCGCATCAAGGCTGCGATCCCCACGATCAAGTACCTTCTCGACAACGGCGCCGCCGTTATCGCCTGCTCCCATCTGGGCAAGCCGGCAGCCACCTTTGAGAGCTATGTGAAAAAGCAGGTGGAAAAGGGCAAGAACGAAGCAGATATCACCCGCGAAGAGTGGGAAAAGTCCCTGCGTAAGCTGACGCTCGCTCCCGTCGCCAAGCGTCTGGGCGAACTGCTGGACATGGATGTAATCTTCGCCGCCGACACCATCGGCCCCGATGCGCAGGCCAAGGCCGCCGCGCTGCAGCCCGGTCAGATCCTCCTTCTGGAGAACCTCCGTTTTGCCAAGGGCGAGACCAAGAACGACCCCGCCTTTGCCAAGGCTCTTGCCGACATGGCCGAGATTTTTGTCTCCGACGCGTTCGGCACCGTGCACCGCGCCCACGCCTCCACCGCCGGCGTCGCGGCCTATCTGCCCGCCTACTCCGGCCTGCTGGTGGACAAGGAGCTGTCCGTCATGGGCAAGGCTCTTGACGATCCCAAGCGCCCGTTCGTCGCGGTCCTGGGCGGCGCCAAGGTCTCTGACAAAATCAACGTCATCAACAACCTCCTCGAAAAGGCCGACACGATCATCATCGGCGGCGGCATGGCCTACACCTTCAAGAAGGCCCAGGGCTTCGAGGTCGGCAAGTCCCTCCTCGAGGCAGACCGTCTCGATTACGCCAAGGAAATGATCGCCAAGGCCGAGGCCAAGGGCGTGAAGTTCCTGCTGCCCGTGGATAACTACTGCGCGGCGGAGTTCTCCGCCGAGGCCGAGCCGATCCTGGTCGAGGGTGACATTCCCGCGGATCTGATGGGCATGGACATCGGCCCGAAGACCGTGGAGATCTTCTCCAAGGCGGTCGCGAACGCCGGCACCATCGTCTGGAACGGACCGATGGGCGTGTTTGAGTTCGATAAGTTTGCCAACGGCACCAAGGCCATGGCCAAGGCGCTGAGCGAGTCCGGCGCGATCACGATCGTCGGCGGCGGCGACAGCGCGGCCGCGGTCGAAAAGCTCGGCTTTGCCGACAAGATCACCCACATCTCCACCGGCGGCGGCGCCAGCCTCGAGTTCCTTGAGGGCAAGGAGCTGCCGGGCGTGGCCTGCCTGCTGGACAAGTAAGAAAACAACCGATCAAAGGGACGAAACGCCCCTCATCCGTCAGACAAAGTCTGACACCTTCCCCCAAGGGGGGAAGGCTGTAAAGAAGGAGATTGAAATGAACAGAAAATATCGTAAAACCATTATCGCGGGCAACTGGAAAATGAACATGCTCGCTTCCGAGATCAAGCCCTTCATCGAACAGCTGAAGGAAAACATGCCCAAGACCAAGACCTGCGACGTCGTTCTCTGCACCCCCGCGGTGATGATCCCCACGATGGTCAAGTTCGGCAAGGAGTGCAAGGTGCAGTGCGGCGGCGAAGATGTTTCGAAGTATGAGAAGGGCGCATACACCGGTGAGATCTCCGCGGCTCAGCTTGCCGACGTCGGCGCGAAGTACTGCATTGTCGGCCACAGCGAGCGCCGCCAGTACCACGGTGAAGACGATATGCTCGTCAACGCCAAGGCCAAGGCTCTTCTCGCCAAGGGCATCAACCCCATCATCTGCGTGGGCGAGAGCCTGGAGCAGCGCGAGATGGATCTGACGATGGAATACGTCGCCTACCAGGTCAAGGCCGCTCTCAGCGGCATCGACGCCTCGGCGCTCCGCCACTGCGTCATCGCCTATGAGCCCATCTGGGCCATCGGCACCGGCAAGACCGCCACGGCCGAGCAGGCTCAGGAAGTCTGCGAGGGCATCCGTGCCGTCATCCGCAAGATCTACGGCGCCCGCCCCGCGCGTGCCGTCTCCATCCTCTACGGCGGCAGCATGAACGCCAAGAACGCCC
>CAMHER010000063.1 GCA_946184215.1 uncultured Clostridia bacterium
GGAAGATCCTCTCTGCTGCAAGATAACAAAACTGTCGTTTGTATTCTAATTCATTCCGATTGAAAACGCAAGCGCTTATCCGGCATAGACCTTCGCCCACTCACGCACGGCATGCTCCGCTTGGCCCATGTCCTGTTCCGACACGTCGATGACAAGAGTATCCGAATCGGCTTCCAGCGCGGCGTGAAGCCGCTGCGCCAGCGAGGAGAAGCGATCGCCCAGACCAAGGTAGCTACGCATCAACTCTGCTTCCTCAAGCGTCTTGATAACGCCGATACAAGGGGAGGAAGAAGAGAGAAAGACGCCGAGCGCCTCACGAAACTGCGGGATCACAAGCTCAAAGCCGCCGATCTCGTCCAGCATCGAGAAAGGATAGTACGCCGCCTCGGTGAGCAGACGAACGGCCTCTGTGCGGAAAACTTCGTTGTCCCGGGAAGGCGGACAGGTCGAAAAATCCAGGTAACGGGCGCCAAGAAAGCCTTCGACCGGGGCAGCCGCAGCGGCGGGCAGAAGCTCCATGCCCAATAGAGCTCCATCTTCGCCGCGGTATGGCTGCGTGAGAAAACCGCCCGCTTCAGCAAGCTTTTCTCCCAGCACGCTTCGGATCAGCGTGCTTTTCCCGCAGCCGGAAGGACCGCGTAAGAACAGTTTCCTTTGCATGATCTCCACCTCCTGTGCCAGACAAGTATACCAGCTTTCGGCGTCAAGGTAAAGAGACGCTCTTCCGGCGCTGCAGCGAGCGGATGACACAGCTGGAATCGAGTGAAAAAAACACTTTTCTTTGTTCGATAAATGGTGTATAGTGAACAAGCTGTACAAATATTTTAAGTTTTATGGGGGAACAGCGCTATGACCAAAAAGAAGAGAAGATGGGGCGACAGACGGGACGGACGCTGGGTCAGAGATGTGACCGGCCTGCAGTGCGTCATGGCCAACCTGATGCCGAACAGGACCGACAGCGAGGTATGCCTTTCCGACAAGTTTGACGTGACGGAGCTTGTGAAGTACTTGGAGCAGAAAAACGCCTCCCATCCTGACTATAAAACCACGCTTTTCCACTGCATCCTTGTGGCCGTGGCCCGCATGGTCCGCGAGCGGAACTACCTCAACCGTTTTATCCAGGGAAGACGCACCTATGAGCGCGACGAGATCACGCTGAGCTTTGTGGCCAAGCGCCGCTTTGCCGACGGTGCGGACGAGGCGCTGATGGTCCTCACCGCCCGGGATGACGACACGCTCGACACCGTCAGCCGCCGGATCGTCGGCGACATTCGCGAGACGAGAAAGAGCGAGCACTCCACCGGCGGCATCGACTCGGCGGTCGACGCCTTTGCCAAGATCCCGCGGCTGCTGCTGATGTTCGCGATCCGTGTGATCCGCTGGCTTGACTTCTGGGGCCTTGTCCCGCGCGCCCTGACGGACGGCGATCCGAACTACACGACGGTTCTTCTCAGCAATCTCGGCAGCATTAAATGCCCGGCCGTTTACCACCACCTCAACAACTACGGCACCAACAGCATCATGGTCACGATCGGCACGCTGCACAAGGAAGAACTGATCATGGAGGACGGCACAAAGCAGGTCCGTGATGTTGTGGATTTCTGCGCCACGCTGGATGAGCGTATTGCCGACGGCTTTTACTTTGCCCGCAGCCTGAAACTGATCCGCTATATCTTTGCCCATCCGGAAATGCTCGATCAGCCCATCGGCGAGCCGAGCGGCTTTGAATACAAATAAAGCGACAGGAGAAAACCAAAAATGGAACAGATTACTGCCAAAACGCCCTGGGCGGGCCATACCGAGGATATCCCGCTGCATCTGGATTATTTTGATGGCTCCATGTTCGACGCCGTGAAAAAGGCAGCCGAGCAGTATCCCGACTATACTGCATTTACCTTCATGGGCAAGTCGACAAATTATAAGACCCTGGTCGCAGAAATCGAAAAGTGCGCCCGGGCGCTGAAAACGATCGGCGTGCGTGAAAACGACAAGGTCACGATCGCACTGCCGAACTGCCCGCAGGCCATCTATATGTTCTATGCCGTCAACCTCGTCGGCGCAGTCGCCAACATGGTCCATCCGCTTTCCGCCGAAAAGGAGATCGAGTTTTATCTCAACGAGTCCGAGAGCGTTACAGCCATCACGCTCGACCAGTTTTATCACAAGTTTGAAAGCATCCGCAGCAACACCAAAGTTGTCAACATCATTATCGCCAGCGTCAAGGATGCCCTGGCCCAGCCGCTGAAGGCGGGCTATATGCTCACCGAGGGGCGGAAGATCCGGAAAATTCCAAAGGAAGCGCCCGTTATCCGCTGGAACGAGTTCATGCGTCTTTCCAAGGCCTGCTTTTATAACTACAAGGTCGAGCGCAAAGGCGAAGATCCGGCCGTTATCCTGTATTCCGGCGGCACCACGGGAAAAACCAAGGGTATCGTGCTGACAAACAAGAACTTCAACGCCCTCGGCACACAGATCATTGCGACAAACCCGATGTTTCGCCCGGGCGACAAGATGCTTTCGGCCATGCCCATGTTCCACGGCTTCGGCCTTGGCGTGTGCATTCATTCCATGCTGCAGAGCGCCGGCTGCTGCATCCTGATCCCGCGCGTCAATCCCAAGGATTATGCCAAGCAGGTCGTGAAAAACCGCTGCAACTTTATTGCCGGCGTGCCGACGCTCTACGAGGCGATGCTGCGCATGAAGAGCATGGAGAACGCGGACCTGAGCAGCCTCAAGGGTGTGTTCTCCGGCGGCGATTCGCTGTCGGTGGAGCTGAAAAAGAAGTTCGACAAGTTTCTCTATGACCACAAGGCGGTCATTCAGGTGCGTGAGGGATACGGCACGACGGAAACCGTCACGGCCTGCTGCCTGACGCCGCCGCACATGTTCAAGGAGGGCAGCATCGGTGTCCCGTTCCCGGATACATATATCAAGATTGTCGAGCCCGGCACAGACCGCGAGCTTCCATACGGAGAAGAGGGCGAGATCCTGCTGGCCGGACCGACCGTGATGAAGGAGTACATGAAGCACCCCGAGGAGACGGCCCAGACATTGCGCCATCATGCCGACGGGCTGACCTGGGTCTATACGGGAGATCTGGGCACAATGGATGAGGAAGGCTTTGTGTACTTCCGCGGCAGAGCCAAGAGAATGATCATTTCCTCCGGCTATAATGTGTATCCCGGACAGATTGAAAACATCCTCGATGCCCATGAGCTTGTCCAGATGAGCTGTGTGATCGGGGTGCCCGATCCCTATAAGATGCAGAAGGTCAAAGCCTTTGTCAAGCTCGCTGCCGGCACTCCGGCCAATGAGGAAACGAAGAAAACACTGATGGACTACTGCCGCAAGAACATTGCGAAGTATGCCATGCCCTATGATATCGAGTTCCGTGACGATATGCCCAAGACGCTTGTGGGCAAGGTCGCTTACCGTGAGCTGGAAGAACAGGAGCTGCGGAAGATCCGGGAAGCCGAAGAAAAAGAAAAAGAGACCGCAACAGTCTGATAACGATTGTTAAAGGAAGCCGCCCGGCTTGGGCGGCTTCCTTTTTGCGGCATACGGAACAAAACGGTGCAAAAAAACGTCATTCTGTCTGGAGAGCGCGGCGCAGCTTTTCCAGCGCGTGCTTTTCAATACGGGAGACATAGGAACGGCTGATCTGGCAGAGATGGGCTGTTTCGCGCTGGGTGAGGGGCTCATTTCCGCCCAGACCATAGCGCAGCGTGATGATTTTTTCTTCCCGCTCATCCAGCGTCCGGTGAATTTCCCGGCGGAGCCTTGTGCGGAGGTCGCTTTCACAGATCTGCTCGTCAAGGTCCTCATCCTGCGACACAACGTCGAGCAGAGAGAGGCTGCCGCTGTCACCGTCTGTCTCTATGGCATCGGACAGGCTGACATCGCCCGCGGTTTTCTTCCTGCTGCGAAAGTACATCAGGATCTCGTTTTCAATACAACGGCTGGCATAGGTCGTAAGGCGGACGCCTTTGTTGCGCTGATAGGTGTTGATCCCTTTGATCAGGCCGATCGTCCCGATGGAAATGAGATCGTCGGCATCCTCGGTCTGCGTGTAGTATTTTTTAATAATATGGGCAACGAGACGGAGATTGTGCTCGACAAGCATGTTGCGCGCCTCAACATCGCCCTCCTCCCAGCGGGAAATGCAGTTTTCTTCCTCCTCACGGCTCAGAGGCTTGGGAAAGGAATCGCCCGGGACGATCCGGAGCATCAAAAGAAGGCTGTTCATCAAGAGCAGGAACGCGGTTTCGATCATGATCATCACCTCCCTTCATCCTATTCCGACACGGCCCGTCTCCATTCCCGCAAAAGGGCGCGGTTGACAAAAGAGCGCGTGGTGGTACAATACAACAAAAAAAGGGGGGAGAAATGCGTTGAAGATCCTTGTCATAAACGGACCCAATCTGAATATGCTCGGGATCCGGGAACCGGGTATTTACGGAAAGCGGAGCTACCGGGAGCTTTGCGCGCTGATCGAAAAGACCTGCGCGGAAAAGGGAGTGGAATGTGAGATCTTTCAGTCCAACCATGAGGGCGCGATCGTCGACCGGATCCAGGAAGCCTATGGGAAAGAGGACGCGATCGTGATAAATCCCGCGGCGTATACGCATACGAGCGTCGCGATACTCGATGCGCTGAAGGCTGTGGCGCTCCCGGCCGTCGAGGTGCATTTGAGCGAGATCCGTGAACGCGAGCCCTTCCGTCAGATATCCTATGCCGGAATGGCCTGCGAGAAAACGATCACCGGAAAAGGCTTTGCGGGATACCGGGAGGCGATCATCTATCTCGTCGATCGCTTTGAGCGAAAGTGAGACGAAGCGGCGAAGGCAACGACGCCGGAGTGGGGGATGCCTGGAGCGGGCGTACTTGTTTTTTTAACAAATTGGTGATATAGTAACGATACGATTTTTGAAGAAAGGCGGGAGAGGCAGATGCGGAAAAGAAAACGCAGAAATAAGCTGGCATGGATTCTGATGACGGCTGTGCTGTGCCTGCTTCTCTACTCGCTTGTCGTTATGCGCAGCGACAGCAAGGTCTCCATTATTGTGGGCGGTACGGACGGGGCCTTTATCCAGTCTGACGGCCTTACCTATGTAGATCCCAATTCGCTGGTGGAGACGCCGGAGCCGACGGTGAACATCTGGCCGGATATCGACATTACACAGACCCAATACACGATGGTCCGCGACGGCAGCCCGCTCAGCGCCGCCTGGGCGCCTGACTGCGAGAAGATCAGCGGGACGAACAATCAGCTCTTTGATGTAACAGCCCTTCCGCATCTTGAGAAAATGCTGCAGGATTGCCGCGACGCGGGCTTTACGATCTATGTGACGGCGGCCTACCGTTCCTATTCCTATCAGAACAACCTGTTCAACAGCAAGGCCAGCCAGATCGCCGCAGGTATGGGCTTGACGGGCAAGAAGGCCTATTTGGACCCCAAATATCAGGAAGCGGCCGAGGAGGCCAAAAAGATCGTCATGTTCCCCGGCACCAGTGAACATCAGCTGGGTCTGGCCGTCGATCTGATGGATAAGAACTATTCGTACCTGGTGTATGAGAACATGGACCAGGAAATGTTTGCCTGGCTTGACGAGCACTGCGCGGAATACGGCTTTATCAAACGGTACCCAACGCGTAAGCTGCTGCTCACGGGCTGGGACGAGCCGTGGCATTACCGCTATGTCGGGGTGGAGGCTGCAACCTTCATTATGGAGCACGGCCTGTGCTATGAGGAATTTTACGCCCATTACGATCCGAGCTTTACATACGGCTGATACGCGCAGAGGCCGAAAAAAAGGCTTGCAATATCTGTTTACGGGTGTTATAGTATCACAGTAAGCATTATGGTTAGACAAGAGTGGGTTGCAGCCCACTCTTTTTTGTGAAGAAAATGGGCGAGAGTCCGGAAGTGGGATGCGTATGAGTAAAATAACCGACAAAGTGACAGAACTGGCAAGACCGATCGTGGAAGAAGAGGGCTGCCGTCTCTGGGACGTGGAATATGTCCGGGAAGCCGGAAACTGGTATCTGCGGATCTACATTGACAAGACCGGAGGCGTGGATATTGAGGATTGCGAGCGCATCAGCCGCCGCCTGGATCCCGTTCTGGACGAGGCCGACCCGATCCCTGACAGCTATGTGTTCGAGGTTGGCTCGGCCGGCATCGAGCGGGAGCTCAAGCGCCCGGGCGATTTTGAATCTTTCCTGGGCAGCGAGGTCGAGGTGAGACTGTATCAGCCTGTGAACGGACAAAAGGCGTATGTCGGTACACTCGTCGGATATGACAACGGCACCACCACGATCGAGATCGGCGGCAAAACACTTTCTTTCAACAAGACACAGACGGCGCAGGTAAGGCTGCACGCAACGATATAAAAAGGGGTATCACACAATGAACGCTGAATTTTTTGAAGCCATCGAGGAACTGGAAAAAGAAAAGGGCATTTCGCGCGAATACATGTATGAAAAAATCAAGCAGGCCATGCTGGCCGCTTTTCGCCGCGACAATCCCGACTGCGAGGATAATGTGGAGATCATTCTCGACGAGAGCAAAAAGCGCATCGAGATGAATGTCAACAAGATCGTCGTCGAGAACGTGGAGGATCCCACCCACGAGATCGATCCTGAGGCTGCCAAGCGCATCGTCAAACGTGCGAAGGTCGGCGACATGATCCCAATCCCCGTTGAGACCAAGAAATTCGGCCGTATCGCAGCTCAGGCTGCCAAGCAGGTCATCATCCAGGGTATTCGCGAGGCGGAACGCGGCATCATTTATGAGGAATTCACCTCCAAGGAGCATGAGATCCTCACAGGCGTGGTTTCCCACATCGAACCGAGAAACGGCAGCGTTTCCATCCGCATCTCCTCCAACAGTGAGTTCACCGAGGCCATGCTGGCCCCGAATGAGAGAATCCGCACCGAGGCGCTGAAGGAAGGCGACCGTATCAAGGTCTACGTCGTTGAAGTTCGCAATTCCACCCGCGGCCCGCAGGTTCTCATCAGCCGCACGCACCCCGGCCTTGTCAAGCGCCTGTTCGAGCTGGAGGTACCGGAAATCTATGACGGTACGGTCGAGATCAAGTCGATCGCGCGAGAGGCGGGCAGCCGCACGAAGATGGCAGTTCTCTCCAACGACCCCGACGTCGACCCGATCGGCGCCTGCGTCGGACCCAAGGGCGGCCGTGTTGCCAGCATCGTCAACGAGCTCGGCGGCGAGAAGATCGACATTATCAAGTACAGCGAGAATCCCGAAGAGTATATCGCCGCGTCTCTCTCTCCGTCCGAGGTCGTGAGCGTAACGATGCTTGAGGACGGCAAGAGCTGCCGCGTGATCGTGCCTGACAACCAGCTTTCTCTGGCCATCGGCAAGGAAGGACAGAACGCGCGCCTGGCGGCAAAGCTCACGGGCTATAAGATCGACATCAAGAGCGAATCTGAGGCCTGAACAGACTGAAAGGAAAGGCGGCGGAGCATATGCAAAAGAAAATACCGATGCGGCAATGTCTCGGCTGCCGTGAAATGAAGCCCAAGAAGGAACTGATCCGCGTTGTGCGCTCCCCGGAGGGGGAGATCAGCCTTGACTTTCGCGGAAAGGCGCCGGGAAGAGGCGCATATCTGTGTAAGGACGGAGACTGTCTTAAAAAGGCTGTGAAGGGAAAGTCCCTGGAGCGCGCCTTCTCCTCCCGGATACCGGATGAGGTCTATGAAAGACTTCAGCGCGAAATGGAGGCGGAGCATGACGGATAAGCCATTGAAACTGCTTGGCCTGATGCGTCGGGCCGGCGCGGTCGAAATCGGAGCCGACCGCAGCACGGAGGCCGCGCGTGCGGGAAAGGCAAGAGTGCTGCTTCTGGCCTCGGACGCAGGGGATAATGCAGCAAAAAAGGCGGAGTATGCTCTTGCCGGGAAAAGTGCGCTGAAGCTGGAACTGCCCTTCAGCCGGGAAGAATTGTCCGAGGCGCTCGGCGTCGGCGACTGTACGATGGCCGCCGTAACGGAGATCGGATTTGCCGAAGCGCTGGTAAAACAGCTGGCTGATGAGGACGCAGAGCACTACGCCGCTGCAGCAGAAGAGCTGAAAAGAAAGCATGAAAAGATGCAGCGCCGCAAGAGCGAAAAAGGGTCAAAAGGGCAAGCGAAGAAGAACGGAATGAGGAGGACGAATATATGAGTATGATGAAGTACAGAGTGCATGAGGTGGCAAAGGATTTTGGCATCCCGACCAAGTCCGTTACCCAGATCCTTACGGATTATATCGCGCCTCCGAAGAATCATATGCAGGTGCTGGAGTCCAGCGAACTGGACGTGATCTTTGAGTACATCACACAGCACAACCAGGTCGAGAGCCTGGAGGAGATCTTCAAGGTTGAGCCGAAGGCCGCCCCCAAGCAGGAGACGAAAAAGGCAGAAGCCGCTCCCGCGAAGGAGCAGCAGAGTGCCAGAAGCGAGGCTCCCGCTGCGAAGGCTGCCGCGCCCGCACCGGAAACACCGAAGGCTGAGAAGAAGGACAAACCGCACGTCCCGCGTCAGGTGGCGGAAAAGCGTGTCGTCGATACGAGAGGCGGCGCGGCGGTCAACATCGAAAAATACAACGAGAAGTTTGAAGATCTTGCCGGAAGTCGCGGCGGAAACAACTTTAAGAACAGCAGCGGCAAGAAGGAAAAGATCGGCAACAAGAACAAGCAGCGTCAGAACGCGCAGGCCACCTCGGCCAAACGCCGCCAGGAAGAGCGCGAGAAGATGCAGCGCCTGCAGCTTGAGATCGCCAAGAAGCAGCCCGTCAAGGTCGAGATCCCCGATGAGATCGCCGTCGGCGAGCTGGCTTCCCGCATGAAGAAAACCGCGGCCGAGGTCGTCAAGCAGCTGCTGAAGATGGGCGTGTTTGCTTCTGTTTCCGATGTGATCGATTATGATACGGCGGCGCTTGTCGCCATGGAACTGGGCTGCAAGGTCGAGAAGGAAGTTATCGTCACGGTGGAAGAGCGGCTGATCGACGACCACGCCGATACCGAGGAGGAGCTTGTCCCGCGGGCTCCTGTCGTAGTCGTCATGGGCCACGTCGACCACGGCAAGACCTCGCTGCTGGACTATATCCGTCATGCCAACGTCGCCTCCGGCGAGGCCGGCGGCATCACGCAGCACATCGGCGCCTATACGGTGGAAATCAACGGCAACCCCATTACCTTCCTGGATACGCCGGGCCACGAGGCCTTTACCTCGATGCGTGCCCGCGGCGCTATGGTCACGGACGTGGCAATCCTGGTCGTGGCGGCCGACGACGGCATCATGCCGCAGACCGTTGAGAGCATCAACCACGCCAAGGCGGCGGGCGTCCCGATCGTCGTCGCGATCAACAAGATGGATAAAGTCGGCGCCAATCCCGAACGCATCAAGCAGCAGCTGACCGAAT
>CAMHER010000064.1 GCA_946184215.1 uncultured Clostridia bacterium
TCTGCTCCCTGTTCTTCCCCGAGCAGCTGGCCATCGCCTTCCCCATCGCCCAGGCGATCGGCGATCTGGTCGATCCTCCCGCCACGATGGTCAACGCGGCCGGCGACTATGTGGCCTCCTACATCGTCTCCCGCTTCAACGACGGCAAGGATTGGCTGCAGAAGGCCCTGGCCAAAAAGAGCGAAAAGGCGGCGGTCGGAGCGCCGGACGCCGAGTAAGATGCGCTATACCAGAATGCACGGTGCGGGCAATTCCTTTGTGATTCTGGAAAACCTGCACGGCGAGCTTTCGGGCGAGGACCTTGGCGCCCTCGCCCTGCGCATATGCGATCCGGAATCCGGCCCCGGCGCGGACGGCATGATCGTCGTCACGCCGGGCGAGGGAGACGAGGATTTCACCATGCTCTTTTATAATGCCGACGGCTCAAAGGGCGAGATGTGCGGCAACGGCGCGCGCTGTGTCGCCCGCTACGGCGTGGAGCACGGTTTGGTGCGTGATCCGGAGAAGATCCGTTTTCGCGCAACGGCGGGCGAGATCACGGCCAGACGGATCGACGAAGAAAACTTCGAGGTGCGCCTCAACGACCCCAGCGTGATCGACCTGCACCGCCTGGCGCAGTCGGACGCGGGACTCATGCCCTGCAGCTATGTGGACCTGGGTGATCCCGGCATCCCGCACGCGGTCGTGCGCGTATTTGACGACGCCTTTGCCGACCTGGATGCGCTGCGGGAAAAGGGCCGCGCGCTGCGCCGCAGCCCTGCCTTTCCGCGCGGGGCGAACGTCACCTTTGCAAGTGTCGACGAAAATGACCGCGTCCGCGCGATCACCTTCGAGCGTGGGGTCGAGGACTTTACGCTCGCCTGCGGCACCGGCTGCGGGGCAGCGGCGGTCAGCCTGATCCTTCTCGGCGACGTGCCGGGCGAGAGCGTCACGATCGACATGCCCGGCGGCACGCTGAACGTTTCCCTCCGGCGCGAGGGCGGCACGGTGCGCGACATTCTTCTCACCGGCCCCACGGCCGTCGTCGAAGAGGGAGAATTTGCGCTGAGCTGAATATCAGTATAACAGCCCCGTCTTTCGACGGGGCTGTTTTTCGCGTGTATTTTCAGATTGCGAGGTGTATCGTACGCCATAGAATCGCATTTCACGGGAGGCAATGCTATGCAGGCGACAAAAACGCGCCCCGTCGCGGCGCGAAGCGGGATCATCTATCTGCGCACGGACGAGATCAGCCCCAACCCGGTGCAGCCGCGCACTGTGTTCGAGGACGAAGCGCTGCGGGAGCTCTCAGAGAGCATCCGCAGCTACGGCATTCTCAATCCGCTGACCGTGCGCCGCCGCGCCGGGCGCTATGAGCTGGTCGCGGGGGAGCGCCGGCTTCGCGCGGCGAAAATAGCGGGCCTGCGGGAGGTGCCGTGCATGCTCATCGACGTCAACATGGAGGACGCAGGGCTGATCGCGCTGGTGGAAAACCTGCAGCGGCGGGATTTGAACTTCCTCGAGGAGGCCAACGGCATCCGCCAGCTGATCCGCATGTTTGGCATGAACCAGGAGGAGGCCGCCCGGCGCCTGGGGAAATCCCAGTCCGCGGTGGCCAACAAGCTGCGGCTGTTAAAGCTTCCGGAGGACGTGCTGGAAACGCTGCGCGACCGCGGCCTGTCCGAGCGCCACGGGAGGGCGCTGCTGCGGCTGAACGATGCCGAGAGCCAGCGTGCCGCGCTCCGGAAGATCATCGAGAAGGATATGACCGTCGCCGCGGCGGAGAGCTATGTCGACGAGCTGCTTGCCGAGAAGGAGGAGAGCGGCGGCACGGCAAAGCGTACCTTCGTGATGAAGGATGTGAGGCTGTTCCTCAACAGCGTTTCGCGCTCCTTTGAACTGATGCGCCAGGGCGGTGTCGCTGCCGACATGCAGCGCCGCGAGACCGACGACGCCCTGATCCTGACGATCTCGATCCCCAAGGGGCGCGGTTAGTTTTTCGTTTTAGATGACGGGGGATGCGGAGCATTTTTACAGTTGAAGGCGAGTCGGCGGCATATTCTCACCCTTCCTGTCGTATGCTGTAGGGAGGTGGTGGAAATGCTCAGCTATTTTTCCGACCTGCGCTACCGCGAGGTCATTGATATCCATACCGGCTTCCGGCTCGGCTACATCTGCGACGCGGAATTTGACGACGAAAGCGGCAGGCTCTGCTCGCTCATCACACCCGGAAAGGCCCGGTTTTTCGGCCTCCTCGGGCGGGAGGACGATTTTATCCTGCCCTGGGAGAGCATCGTGCGTGTCGGCCGGGACATCATCCTGGTCGACTGCAAGGAGGAGATGCGCCGGCGCAAACGCCCTCGGAGATTTTAGCTTTCAGCAATCTCTTCCGGAAGCATGTGCCAAAAAACAAAAAAGCCAGGAAAGCGACAGCTTTCCTGGCTTTTTTTATAGATCCGGAGGATCTTATTTGCCCATGTTCATCTGGGCGGCGACTTCGGCGGCGAAGTCCTCTTCCTTCTTCTCGATGCCCTCACCCTTGACGTAGTGGATGGCGTCGACGAACTTCACCTTGCCGCCGAGCTTCTTCGCGGCGTCGGCGATATAGCCGGCCACGTCGCCGGAGAAGAGGTCGGAACGGACAAACTCCTGCTGGAGCAGGCAGTTTTCCTTGTAGAAGGCGTTGATCTTGCCGGAAGCGATCTTCTCCTTGATCGCCTGGGGCTTGGCAGCCATCTTCGGGTCGTTGTCCATCAGGGCGACCTGAACTTCCAGCTCATGGTCGATGACTTCCTGCGGGACGAGGGACTTGTCCCAGAACTTGGGGTTCATCGCGGCGATCTGCATGGCGACGTTCTTGCCGATCTCGGTGGCGTCGCAGCCCTCGACCTCGAGGTTGACCAGCACGCCGTGGGTGCCGCCGGCGTGGACGTAAGCCACGTTGGTGGGGTTGGCAAAGCGGGCGAAGCGGCGGATCTGCAGGTTCTCACCGATGCTCATGACCTTCTCGGGCATGATGCCGGCGACGGTCAGCTCGCTGCCGGGGTACCTGCAGTTCATAAGAGCCTCGACGTCTGCGGGGTTGTCGTTGAGGACGACCTTGCAGATGTCCTTGACGAACTGGACGAAGAGATCGCTCTTCGCGCAGAAGTCGGTCTCGCAGTTGACCTCGACGATGGCGCCGACGCCGCACTCGGGGCAGACGCGGGCAAAAGCCATGCCCTCGGCAGCCACGCGGCCGGCCTTCTTGGCGGCCTTGGCAAGGCCCTTCTCGCGCAGCCAGTCAACAGCCTTATCCATATCGCCGTCGGTGGCCTGAAGAGCCTTCTTGCAGTCCATCATGCCGACGTTCGTCATCTCACGCAGCGCTTTTACATCCTGAGCGGTGAATGCCATAATATTATTCCTCCTGTAAAGTATCTTTGAAAAAAGGGGTGCTGCTAAAGCGCCCCTTTTTTGTGTGGTTGAATTATTCCTCGACGGGGGCGGTCTCCTCGGCGGCCGGCTCCTCGGCGGAGGCGTCCTCACCCTGGCGGCCTTCCTGAACGGCGTTGGCCATGGTGGCGGAGATCAGGCGGATGGCGCGGATGGCGTCATCGTTGGCGGGGATGACATAGTCGACCTCGTCCGGGTCGCAGTTGGTGTCGACGATGGCAACGATCGGGATGTGCAGCTTGCGGGCTTCGGCAATGGCGTTGTGCTCCTTGCGGGGGTCGACAACGAACAGGGCGCCGGGCAGCTTGCGCATGTCCTTCACGCCGCCGAGATACTTCTCGAGCTTCTCCATCTCGCCGAGATGCTTCATGACTTCCTTCTTGGGCAGCATGTCGAAGGTGCCGTCCTCCTGCATCTTCTTGAGCTGGGCCAGACGGTCCACGCGGGTGCGCATGGTCTTGAAGTTGGTCAGCATGCCGCCGAGCCAGCGGGCGTTGACATAGTACATGCCCACGCGGGAGGCCTCTTCCTTGACGGCGTCGGTCGCCTGCTTCTTGGTGCCGACGAACAGGATGGTCTCGCCCTTTTCGGAGAGGCTGCGAACAAAGTTGTAGGCCTCTTCAAGCTTCTTGACGGTCTTCTGCAGGTCGATGATATAAATACCGTTGCGTTCGCAGTAGATATACTCGGCCATTTTGGGGTTCCAGCGGCGGGTCTGGTGGCCGAAGTGGACACCGGCTTCCAGCAGCTGCTTCATGGATACGACAGACATGTGGGTTCTCCTTTTTCATATTTGTTCTATTCCTCCGGACGCTTCAGCCCTTCCGCCAAACCGCGTCTGCTGCGGCCACATGGGGAAAGTCGGCGCCCGTGCGAAATGCCTTGATATAATATCAAATGGTACGGGAAAATGCAAGAGTTTTCGCAAGTTTTTTCCGCCCTTTTCCGCTTTTTTTCAAAAAGAGTCTGAAAAGTTTTTCCGACTTTCTTTACAAAGCCTTTTTTTTGTAATAAAATAAAATTTGGACCTGACAGAGAAAGGCCCGAGAGAGGGGATCTGACGATGTTGGAAAAGAATTTTACCGAGGTCTATGAAAAGTTTGAGCTTCAGTTTTTCCGCCGCGTGTTTGAAAACGTGCGTGAACGCGAAGGGTCGCTCAGCGCGATGGAGGCATTCTCGCTGGAGGTCATTTATCTTCTGAACGAGCCGACGGTCGGTCAATTCGCCGATTTTCTGAACATCTCCCAGTCGAACGCGACCTATAAGGTAAACAGCCTGATCAAAAAGGGCTATATCGAGCGGCTGAATTCACAGACTGACCGGCGCGAGTATCACCTGGTGCTGTCGAAAAAGTTCCTGAACTATGTGGGACTGTTCAACAGCTACGAGCACACGGTCATGCAGCGCATTGCCGAGCGCTTCCCGGCCGAGGACGTGGAGAAGTTCGACGAAATGCTCCGTGTCATCTCACGCGAGCTGATGCCGGAGTGCGACAGCTGAGGCATCCCCATCAAACATAATCAGGAGTTCCGTACATGGTATTTTCCAGCCTTCTATTCGTATACGCGTTTCTTCCGCTCTCTCTGCTCGTATACTATATCTGCCCGGACCGCAGGACGAAGAATCTCTCGCTGCTGGTCTTTTCGCTGATCTTTTACGCGTGGGGAGAGCCGAAGTATGTTCTGCTCTTAATGTTCATGGCACTGAGCAGCTGGTACTGCGCGCTGCGCATTTCAGACGCGCTTTATATCGAGACGGCACGCGTCTGGCTCATCGCCTCGATCGCGGTCGACATTGTGCTGATCGGCTTTTTCAAGTATTCTCCGCTGATCTGCTCGATTTTCGGCAAGGTGCCGGACGCCGTCGCGCGCATCGCGCTGCCGATCGGCATCTCCTTCTACACCTTCCAGCTGATGACCTATGTCGTCGACGTCTACCGCGGCGACGCCCACGCGCAGCGCAGCTACTGGAACGTGCTGCTCTACGCCGCGCTGTTCCACCAGTGCGTGGCCGGCCCGATCGTGCGCTATAAGACTCTGGCCCGCGAGCTGTATGTCAGCCGCAAGGCCGGCAAGGACTTTCTGCCCGGCATCCGCCGCTTCACGGTGGGCCTGGCCAAGAAGGCGCTGCTGGCCAACCCCTGCGGCGCGCTGGCCGACCAGCTGCTTCTGGCAACCGCCACCGCGTCCGACGCCTCGCTCTTTGCCCAGAACCTCGCGACCCTGCAGGGCCTGACGGTGCTGGAGAGCTGGCTTGGCGCGGCGGCCTATATGCTGCAGATCTATCTGGATTTCTCGGCCTATTCCGACATGGCGATCGGCATGGGCTGGATGCTCGGCTTCCACTATCCGGAAAACTTCAACTATCCCTACATCTCCCGCTCGATCACGGACTTCTGGCGCCGCTGGCATATGTCCCTGTCCACCTTCTTCCGGGACTATGTCTATATCCCGCTGGGAGGCAACCGGGTGAGCGTGCCGAGATGGCTGTTCAACCTGTTCGTGGTCTGGGCGCTGACGGGCCTGTGGCACGGTGCAAGCTGGAACTTTGTGCTGTGGGGGCTTTACTACTTTGTCTTTCTTGTTGCCGAAAAGCTGCTTCTGCACAAGGTGTTCGGCAAGTGGAAGGTCCTGCCGCATCTCTATGCGCTCTTCGTTGTGATGGTGGGCTGGGTCCTCTTCCGCTTTACGGACGTGCGCCTCGCCTGGCAGGTGTTCCGCAACCTCTTTGCCCTGAACGGCAACCGTTTTTCCGACTTCGTGTCCGTCACGGTGCTGCAGAACAACGTCTTCCTGCTGATCGTGTCCGTCCTTGCCTGCACACCGCTGGCCCGGCGCGCCTCCGACGCACTTGCCGCCCGCGGCCGGGAGGCCGGCTCGCGCACCTGGGAGATCGTGCGTACCTGCGTGATCCCCGTCGTGTTGCTGCTGCTGGCCACCAGCTCGCTGGTGGGCGACAGCTACAACCCGTTTATCTATTTCCAGTTCTAAGGGGGGGTGAGAGACATGGAACAGAAAAAAACCCGCTCCCCGAAGCACGCGGCTCCAAAGACACGCGCGGCGCATACCGCGCCCGGAGCGGCGAGAGAGAAATGGCGCTTCACGCGCCGCCGCAAGATGGCCGCGCCCTTCTTCACGGTGCTCTTTGCCCTGGCGCTGATCGCCCTGATCATCCCGCTTCGCCCCACCGAGTCCATGCGGGAGAAGCGCCGCCTGGCCGAGTTTCCGAAGCTGACAGCCAAAACGCTGCTTGACGGCGACTTTTTCGACGGCGTCAGCACCTGGTATTCCGACACCTTCCCAGGCCGCGAGGTCTGGCTGGAGGTGGCCACGGGCATGAACAATCTCCACGGCATCACGACCAATGTGATCGACTATTCCCAGCTCACGGTGAACACCGCGCCGGACGAGACGGAATATCTCCCGCTGCCGACGCCCACCCCCGCGCCCGCCGCGGAAGGGGAGGATGGCGAACTGCCGCCGGAGCCCACGCCCGTCCCCACACCGGAGCCTACACCCTATTATCAGGAGATCGACACGCCCACCGAGTCGGTGGAGACCTGGGGCGGCCTGGGCGACAACGACGAAAAGGTCATCCACGGCGCTGCGCTGCAGATCGGCGGCGCGGCCTTTGAAAAGTTCTCCTTCAACGAGAATCTGGCCAACCTCAACGCCAACATGATCAGCCGTGCGGCCTCCATCGCGAAGGAGTACGATGTGCGCTTCTTCGACATGCCCATTCCCGCCAGCGTCGGCATCCTGCTGTCCTCCGATCTGCTGGACCGTCTCGGTATGGACGACCAGGGCCAGGCCATTGCCTACAAGTTTGAAAAGGAAAATGAGGATGTCATCAAGGTCAACGTGTTCAACACGCTGATCCGGCACAACGACGAATACATCTATTTCCGCACCGACCACCACTGGACCGCTCTCGGCGCGTACTACGCTTACGAGACCTTCTGCCGCATGGCGGACTTTGAGCCTGTCCCGCTGGAGGAATTCGAGGAGCGCGACATGGGCGACTTCCTGGGTTCGTTCTACTCCACCTCCCCGGCGCCGGCCAACCTGGAGACCGACCGGCTCTGGGCCTATCAGCCGCCCGGAGACATTGAGATGCAGCTTTACCGCAACGGTACGACCTTCAGCGCCGATCCCATCATCGACATGAGCCAGTCGAACATTTTCTCCAAGTATTCGGCCTTCCTCGGCGGTGACAGCATGATGACCGTGCTGACCAACAACGACCTGCCCGACGCGCCCAACTGCGTCGTGTACAAGGACTCCTACGGCAACCCCTTCGTGCTGTACCTCACACAGCATTATCACCGCGTCTACGCGCTGGACTTCCGCCAGTACGACGCGATGGGGATGCGCTCGTTTATCCAGAACTATCATATCAACGACGTCATTCTGGCCGAGAGCATGTCCAAGGCCATGGGCTACGGCGCCTATGAGCAGCTTGACATGAGACTCGGATACTGATGGAAAGGGGAAATCAACATGGCAGAAACAGCCAACGGCGGATTGAAGCTGAACTACAAGCGCACCGCGCTCATCGGCTTCGCGTTCTTCGGCATCCTGCTGCTCTGGCAGGTGTACGACTCCTGGTGCCCGACCTTCCTGACGGACATCTTTGCGCGCAACATCTATGAGATGACCTCGGCGGAGCTCAAGGCAAGCGACCCGGACAAGATCCTCAACGTCCAGTGGATCGTCGGCATCATCATGGCCTGCGACAACCTCGCGGCGCTGATCCTGCTGCCGATCTTCGGCAACCTCTCCGACAAGACCAAAACTCCCATCGGCAAGCGCATGCCCTACATTCTTGTCGGCACCTTCGTCTCCGCCGTCGCCTTCCCGTTCATCCCGCTGTTCTTCCACTACAACAACATCGCGGGCATGGTGGCCATGATGGCGATCGTGCTGATCTTCATGATGATGTACCGCAACCCCGCCGTCGCCCTGATGCCGGACATCACGCCCAAGCCGCTGCGCGCCAAGGCCAACGGCATCATCAACATCATGGGCTATTTTGGCGGCGCCTTCGCCACGGTGCTGGGACTGTTCTTCGTGCTGAGCTCCTATATCAACGCCCCCGCGGCCGAGCGCAGCATCTGGACGATCGAGCTGCCCTTTATCATCGCCTCGGTGCTGATGGTGATCTCGGCGCTCGTGCTGTTCAAGACGATCCGTGAAAACGAGCTGGCCGAAAAGCTCAAGGACGAGCTGGCGCTGGGCGAACAGCTGGCCGCGGTCGCGGCGCCCATCGACGACGACAAGCCCATGAGCCGGGAAAACCGCAACATGCTCCTGGCCATCCTGGGCGCGGAGTTCCTCTGGTTCATGTCCGACAACGCGCTGGGCACCTACATCGGCAACTATGTCATTTATTATCTCAAGTCCGCCTCCAGCGCCACCATGATCCTCACGATCCTGGGCGGTCTGGCCTCGGTGCTGGGCTTTGCCATCGCCGGCGGCATTGCCGACAAGATCGGCCGCAAGTGGACGATCTCCACGGGTTTGATGATCACCTTCGCGGGCCTGATCCTGATGTGCTTCGTCCGCCCGACGGAAAAGGTCGCGGCGGCCGCCGCCCACGGCGAATTCACTTTCCCCGTGCTGCTCTATGCGGTCTGGGTGCTCAAGGGCTTCGGCATGGCGCTGGTGCACAACTGCTCCTTCCCGATGGTCGTCGAGCTCTGCTCGTCGAAGAAGATCGGCAAATTCACCGGCTATTACTACGCCGCCTCCATGTCCGCCCAGACGGTCACGCCCGTGCTGCTCGGCCTGGTGCTCAAGGCCGCGATGGCCTGGCGCGCGCTGCCGGTCTACGCCTGCATCCTGACGCTCCTCAGCTGCACGGTCTTCACCTCTCTTGTCAAGAACATCAAGGCCGGCAAGGTTGCGAATGTCACGGGCCTTGAGGCGCTGGGAGGAGACGATTAAGAGATGAAGATGAAGAAGTCTGAAAAGATCCTGATCGGCTGCGGCGCCGCAGCCGTGGC
>CAMHER010000065.1 GCA_946184215.1 uncultured Clostridia bacterium
GTCAAGCTGATGGAGATGCAGGCCGAGGCCGGCGCCTGCGCCGCCATGCAGGGCGCGCTGGAGGCCGGCTCGCTCGGCACGACCTACACCTCGGCTCAGGGCCTGATGCTGATGATCCCGCCGATGTACCGCATCGCGGGCCTGCTGGTGCCCGCGGTCATGCATGTCGCGGCGCGCTCGGTGGCCACCGAGGCGGTCTCCATTTTCGGCGATCACCAGGACGTGATGGCCTGCCGTCAGACCGGCTGGGCCCAGCTGGCCTCGTCGAGCGTGCAGGAGTGCATGGATCTCGGCGCTGTGGCGCATCTTGCGGCGATCAAGGGCCACGTCCCCGTGCAGCACTTCTTCGACGGCTTCCGCACCAGCCACGAGATCCAGAAGATCGACGTGCTGGACTATGAGGATCTGCGCGGCATGGTCGACTGGGACGAGCTGAAGAAGTTCCGCGACCGCGCGCTGAACCCCGAGCATCCGACGATCCGCAACAGCGGCGAGAACGACGATATCTTCTTCCAGCACCGCGAGGCCTCGAACCCGACCTATCTGGCCTTCCCCGAAATCGTCGAGGAATACATGAACAGAATGTCCGCCCTGACCGGGCGCGACTATAAGCTGTTCAACTACTACGGCGCGCCCGACGCCGAGCGCGTGCTCGTCGCGATGGGCAGCGTCTGCCAGTGCGCGCAGGAGGTCGTGAACTACCTCTGCGAGCGCGGCGAAAAGGTCGGCCTGATCCAGGTCCGCCTGTACCGCCCCTTCTCCCTCAAGCACTTTATCAGCGCCATCCCCGAGAGCTGCAAGGTCCTGACCGTGATCGACCGCACCAAGGAGCCCGGCGCTCTCGGCGAGCCGCTCTATGAGGACGTCAGCGCCGCGGTCCAGGAGGCCGGGCTGTCCCTGACGCTGCTCGGCGGCCGCTACGGCCTGAGCTCCAAGGACACCACGCCCGCCCAGATCAAGGCCGTGTTCGACAACATGGCGGGCGAGAGAAAGAACCACTTCACCGTCGGCATCAACGACGACGTGACCCATACCTCCCTCCCCGTGGGCGAGAACATCGTCACCTCCGGCAAGTCGATCATCTCCTGCAAGTTCTGGGGCCTCGGCTCCGACGGCACCGTGGGCGCCAACAAGAACTCCTGCAAGATCATCGGCGACAACACCGACCAGTATGTCCAGGCCTACTTCCAGTATGACGCGAAGAAGTCCGGCGGCCTGACGCGCAGCCATCTGCGCTTCGGCCACGAGCCGATCCAGTCCACCTACTATGTCACGATGGCGGACTTTGTGGCCTGCCACAAGCAGAGCTATATGCACACCTATGACATCGTAAACGAGGTCAAGCCCGGCGGCATTTTCCTGCTCAACACCCGCTGGAAGGGCGAGACGCTCTTTGCCAACCTGCCCAACCGCGCCAAGCGCCTGCTGGCCGAGCGCCATGTTCAGTTCTACACGATCGACGCCACCGACATCGCCGCCGAGATCGGCCTTGGCAACCGCACCAGCACTGTGCTGCAGGCCGCGTTCTTCAAGCTCTCCGGCGTGCTTCCCATCGATGAAGCGGAAAAGTATATGAAGGAAGCCGCCGTCAAGACCTTCTCCCGCAAGGGCGAGAAGATCGTCAACATGAACCTGGCCGCCATTGAGCGCGGCCTTACCGACATGGTCAAGATCGAGGTCCCGGCCGAGTGGGCCAATCTGCAGGACGAGGAGCACACGGTGGATCCGAGCCTGCCGAGCTATGTCCGCAAGGTGCTCGTCCCGATGAACCGTGCCAAGGGCGACGATATCCCGGTTTCCACCTTTACCGAATACGCCGACGGCGTCATGCCGATCTCCATGGCCAGGTTCGAAAAGCGCGGCGTGGCCGACAATGTCCCCGTTTGGGATCCGGACAAGTGCATCGGCTGCAACCGCTGCTCGCTGGTCTGCCCGCACGCGGCGATCCGCCCGATCCTCTTTACCGAGGAGGAGGCCGCAAACGCGCCCGAGAGCTGCGTCACCAAGCCGGCGATCGGCAAGGGCTTTGAGGGCCTGCGCTACCGCATCCAGGTCGGCGTGATGGACTGCCAGGGCTGCGGCAGCTGCGTCAGCGTCTGCCCGGCCAAGGAGAAGGCCTTGACCATGGTCCCGCTCGACGACGTGGTGGCCGAACAGAAGAACTGGGACTACTGCCTGACGCTCTCGGAGAAGAAGAACCCGATGAACCGCTTCTCCGCCAAGGGCAGCCAGTACGAACAGCCCCTCTACGAGTTCTCCGGCGCCTGCCCCGGCTGCGGCGAGACGCCTTACATCAAGCTCCTTACCCAGCTCTTTGGCGATCGGATGTACGCCGCGAACGCCACCGGCTGCTCGCAGGCCTACGGCTTCTTTGCCCCGACCTTCCCGCAGACCGTGAACAAGCGCGGCTTCGGCCCGGCCTTCTCGAACTCGCTGTTTGAGAACAACGCCGAGTTCGCCCTCGGCATCGGCCTGTCCGCCGAGCAGCTGCGCAACCAGACCAAGCTGCACGCGCAATCCGCCATCGAAAAGACCGCCGACGAAAAGCTCAAGGCCGCGCTGCGCCTCTGGCTGGACGAGGGCGACGACATGGACAAAACCGACGAGATTTCCGACCGCGTCCGCGCCGCGCTGGCTGAAAACCGCGAGAACGACGAGGATATCGAGTTCATCCGCCGCCGTGAGGACACGCTGACGAAGAAGGCCATCTGGATGGTCGGCGGCGACGGCTGGGCCTATGATATCGGCTACGGCGGACTGGATCACGTGCTGGCCACCGGCATGGATCTCAACGTCCTGGTGCTGGACAACGAGCTGTACGCCAACACCGGCGGACAGTCCTCCAAGGCCACGCCGATCGGCGCCTCCGTGCAGTTCGCGGCCGCCGGCAAGGCCACGCCCAAGAAGGACCTGGGCCTGATCCTGTCGACTTACGGCTATATCTACGTGGCGCAGATCAACCTCGGCGCCAACCCCGAGCACGCGATCCGCTGCCTCAAGGAGGCCGCGGCCTATCACGGCCCGTCGATCGTCGTGGCCTACGCGCCGTGCATCAACCACGGCTTGAGCAAGGGCATGGGCAAGTCCATGGACGAGGGCAAGGCCGCCACGGAATGCGGCTTCTGGCCCCTGTTCCGCTACAACCCGGATCTGGAGAACGAGGGCAAGAACCCCTTCCTGCTCGACTCCGGCGAGCCCAACGGCAAGCTGCGCGAGTACATGATGGGCGAAAACCGTTTCGCCTCGCTGACCCGCACCTTCCCCGAGCGCGCGGAGGTCCTCTTCGCCCAGGCCGAGGAGTTTACGGCCCGCCGCTACGCCAAGTACAAGAGACTGGCAGGCAAGGAATAAAAACAGCGAAAAAAGCACATATACAACAAAGCACCGGTGAGAATCTTTCTCACCGGTGCTTTTTCCTCCCGTGTCCTGCCGCGCAGGAGAAGTTCATATCCGCCCTGCCGCGCTCATATAGTTGAGCAGGAAACGCGCGGCTTTGGCCGCGCACAGGGAGTGGTGTGAGTGCATACCGATATCGAGGAACGGGCCCGGGATCTGGCCGCGTATATTATTGAAAACAAAGCCACCGTCCGCGCCGCCGCCGCCAGGTTCGGCGTCAGCAAGTCAACGGTCCACAAGGATATGAGCGAGCGGCTTGAGCAGATCGACCGCGCACTTTGGCTGCGGGTGCGTGCGATACTGGAGCTCAACAAAGCCGAGCGGCACATTCGCGGCGGTCTCGCGACACGAAAAAAATATCGCGGGGAATAACAAAACAGGATCGGCTGTGCCGATCCTGTTTTTTGTTACCGGTGTCGCCGGACGCACGATCACATAAAGCGGTCGTTCGGATGACGGATGTCCTCCAGCATGCTGCGCAGCCTCAGACGCAGATCCTCCTGCAGATCCTGGGCCTGCGCGCGCAGCTTCTGCTGGCCTGCCTGAACGGCGGCGCGCGCTTCGGCGACCTGGGTCTTGAGCTCTTCGATCTTCATGATCGCGATGGCCGTGTCCTCGGCCTGCAGGGCGCGCATGCGGTCGAACTCCTCCTCCACGCCGGTGCGGATGCCCGCATAGCCCAGCACGGCGTTCTCGCGCATCAGGCGCTGATACTCGCGCGCAAGGTTATAGCGGTCGATGACCTCGCCGGCGGTGTGATAAATGTCCTTGTCGTCCCCCTCACGCTTGCTGTACGCACCGGCGCGGTATCTGTCCATCACCGTTCCGTAGCGGTCAAAGGCGTTTGCCACGGCGTCCTCCCAGGAGATATACAGCTCCCGCTGCGCGCCCTCGCCGATGCGGCGCATGGTGTCCTTCTCTCCGCAGAGCTTTTCAAGCGCGGCGGCCATGGAGGGGGCGTTTTCCTCAATCAGCACGCCGCTCACGCCGTCCTCCACGTCCTCGGCGGCGCAGCTGCCGCGTACGAGCAGGCTGCCCAGACCGCAGGCCGCGGCCTCGCGCACGACCAGGCCGTTTGTGTCGAAGGTCGAGGGGAAGAGGAACAGATCGGCCCGGCAGTACCAGGCGCGGATCACATTCCGGTCGCGGATCGCGGGCGTGAAGAACACCTTGTGATCCAGCCCCAGCGAGGAGCAGTAAGCCACGATCTCGTCCTTGTCGTTGCCGCCGCCGACAAAGACCATGCGAAAGTCGATCCCCTTGTCGTCCAGCATCTTGAGCGCGTCAAGAATGATCCGGATGCCCTTGTACCACATCATGCGCCCGACAAAGAGGAACATCGGCAGCTCCGCGGGCAGATCATAGTCCTTTGTCGCCTCCGCCACTGCCGTCTCGTCCACACGCCCTCTCGGAAAGTCCACGCCGTTCGGCATGACAAGATAATCGCCCTCATAGCCCAGCTTGCGCAGGTTTTCTCCCGCGCCGCGGCTGACGGTCCATACTTCGTCGCAGGCGGAGATGTTCTGCACCAGCAGGCGGGCCGCCTCCTCCTGGATCAGGCGGCTCTTGACGGCGTTGGCGATGTCGATGTCAAACTTTGTGTGATAGGTAAAAACGATGGGCTTGCCGATCCGGTCGCGCAGCGTGCGCGCCAGCATCGTCGAGGTGATGGGGCAGTGCGTGTGGATCAGATCAAAGCCCTCGCCCTCCAGGCGCTGCAGCACCGCGGCATCAAAGGGCATGCCCGCCCGGTAGCCGACGGATCTGGTGACGTCGATGCTCGGATAGCGCACGACGGGGAAGGGGTAGACGCTGTCGTCCGCGTCGGGATAGAAGGGCGTGACGACAACGGCCTCGCCGTGATTTTTCGTGATATAGGTGCCGTAGTTGACTACGGCGTTGGCCACACCGTCGATGGCGGGCGGGAAGGAATCGTTGATCAGACAGATCTTTGTTTTGTCCATACCGGTAAAACCTCGTTATTTTCCAAAGAAATCGTTGCGGAAGCGGACCGCCGTCGGCGAGGCGGCGACGCCGCCCTCGCCCGTTTCGCGCAGCAGCGGGCTCATCAGCGCGCCCACCGCGCGCATCGCGTCGATCACCTCGTCGGCGGGAATGCGGCTGCGGATGCCGGCCAGCGCCATCTCCGCCGCGCAAAGCGCGTTCATCGCCCCGGCGGCGTTGCGCTTGACGCAGGGGACCTCGACAAGACCCGCCACCGGGTCGCAGACAAGGCCCATCATGTTCTTCAGCGCGATCGCCACGGCGGAGGACATCTGCTGGGCGTTGCCGCCGTGCAGGTAGACCAGCGCCGCCGCGGCCATGGCGGAGGCCGTGCCGATCTCGGCCTGACAGCCGGCCTCGGCGCCGGAGATGGAGGCGCGCGTTGCGATCACCATCCCAAAGCCTGAGGCGATATACAGCGCCGCGATCAGCTCCTCGCGCGGCGTGGCGTGGTCGGCGGCGTAGGGCAGCAGCACCGCGGGCATCACGCCGCAGGCGCCCGCCGTGGGGGCGGCGACGATGCGGTGCATGCAGGCGTTGCACTCGCCCATGCGGATCGCGCCGCTGATCACGCGGCCTACAAAGTCGCCGCAGATCGTCTCGCCCTGCGCGACATAGCGGCGCATCCGCTCTCCGTCGCCGCCGATGAGGCGGCTGTGGGAGCTCTGCCCCGGGTCGTAATCGGCGTCGGCCGCGATCATCGCGTCAAGCGCGGCGCCCATTTTTTCCAGCGACTGCTCGGGCGTGATGCCGCTCTCCTCCGCGGAGGCAAGCAGGATCTGCCGCCAGAGGGGAAGAGCGCTTTGCATCTCCATCTCCTCAAGCTGCCGGACCGAATAGAAAAGAGCCATGTGCGTCCTCCTCCCTCATTCCTGGCTGACGTAGACCGCCCGCAGGATTCCCGGCAGCGCGCGGATACGGCGCAGCAGCGTCTCATCGGGCGGCGTGTCGCATTCGATGACCATCACGGCCTCGCCGCCGCGGGAATTGCGGTTGACCTGAAAGGTGGCAATGTTGATCTTTCCCTCCGAGAGGATGCGCGAGACGTCGGCGACATTGCCGGGCCTGTCCTCGTTGCGGATGATGAGCGTCGGCTGCTCGGCGGAAAAGCGCAGGGACATGTCGCCCAGCCGGCGGATCTCGATCCGCCCGCCGCCGAGGGAGGCCGCCTCGATATCCGCCTCCGCGCCCCTTTCGCCCTTGAGAACAAGGCGCGCGGTGTTGGGGTGCGCCAGCGGGATATCCCCGAAGGCAAAGGAGAAGAGCAGGCCTTTTTCCTGCGCATAGGAAAAGCTGTCCGGCACGCGCACGTCGTCCGGCGCCATGCCAAGCAGCCCGGCCACGATGGCCTTGTCCGTGCCGTGGCCGCGCCCCGTCGCGGCAAAGGAGCCGGAGAGCGTGATGTCGGCCTCAGCGACCTCCTCGCCGAGGATGCGGCGGCAGGCAAGGCCGATGCGCACCGCGCCGGCGGTATGCGAGCTTGACGGCCCGACCATGATCGGCCCGATCAGATCGAAAATGTCCATAAAAAGCCTCCTGCATGCGGAAAGCATTTTGTATGCTTATTATACCCGCGCAGGAGGTTTTTGACAATAGCAACACAGGGGACGGTTCCTTGTGTTGACAGGAGGCTCGGTCTGGAGTAAAATAATAGTCGGTGATGATACATGCCAAGAGCTGCAAGAAGAAAAAGTGAAAGCAATATCTATCATGTCATCCTGCGCAGCATTAACAAACAGCAATTGTTCGAGGATGACGAAGATCGGGATAAGCTGCTTTCCGTATTGCGGGAATGCAAAGAGCTGTCGGGCTTTGAACTCTACGCTTATTGTCTCATGTCCAACCATATCCACTTCCTGCTGAAAACCGGAAAAGAGGAACTGGAGACGGTCTTTCGGCGGATCGGGGCACGATTTGTATATTGGTACAATACAAAGTACGGAAGAGTCGGACATTTGTTTCAGGACCGTTATAAGAGCGAAGCGGTGGAAGATGATGCTTATTTCCTGACTGCGCTGCGCTATATCCATCAAAATCCGGTCAAAGCCGGTCTATGCGTTTCACCGAAGGAGTATCAGTACAGCAGCTATCCGCATTTTTTTGAAGACAAGCTGATCGACAGCGCGTTTGTCCTTACACTCATGAGCAAAGAGGAGTTTGCCGCATTCAATCTTGCGGCGAACGAGGACGCCTGTATGGAAATCAGCGAGAATCTCAAAAAACGGATGACGGATGAACAGGCAAAGCAGTTGATTTTTGCCATCAGCGGATGCCGCACGGCGGCAGACTTTCAAAGAATGCCGATTGCACGCAGAGACGACGCCATCAGGACGATGCTGGAAAGAGGCGTGTCTATCCGCCAGGCCAGCAGAATGACCGGGGTAAGCGTTGGCATTGTAAGGAAATTCAGTAATTAGGGGGGAACACAAGGAACCGTCCCCTGTGTTCTATGTGGTGGTCAAGACTATTTTGATAGGCAACCAGGGTCATAAGATGCAAGGAGGTATAAAATGAGACATATATGCCCAGTTTGTGGGTTTGATGGGCTGAGAGAAGAAGCATATGACCAAAAAGGGCATGCTTCTGAGGAGATATGTGTATGTTGTGGTTTTCAGTTTGGATTTGATGATTATCCTAACAAAGAAAAGGGAATTGAGAATTGGCGGAACCAGTGGATTAAAGAAGGATGTAAATGGTTCTCCATGAAGAGCCCTCCACCTACACTTTGGAACGCGAAGAGCCAACTTAATAATCTTGGGACCGGGGACAGTTAATGCGCAAAAATTACCGACGCCCTTGGCAACACCGTCAAATACTCCTACACGCCGGAGGGCTGGCTGGGAACACAGGGGACGGTTAATGTGAACACAGAGGACGGTCCCTTGTGTTCTGTGCCTATCCGCCAGGCCAGCAGAATGACCGGGGTAAGCGTTGGCATTGTAAGGAAATTCAGCAATTAGGGGGAACACAAGGAACCGTCCCCTGTGTTCGCCTACAAGTTAGCGGTGACCGCGACAATCCGTCATTATGGCAACCAGACAATACAATCGTTGATCCCTATACACCATGGAGTAATTGAGAGATGGAAATTGAAAAACTGTTAGATGCTATACCATGCTGTGCTTTTGGTAATGAGACGCTGTATAATGCACTTGAGTTCGAAAAAAAGTTGCATGAGCAGGATGCATACTTTGAAGTTGAGAATGTACTTGTAACTCCTTTTTATGTGGATCCAGGTATGCGCTGGCGTTATGAAATGTATGAATATGAGCTTAATATCGTCATTTCAGATTGCGAATCATTTGAGAACTATGCCATGAAATTTTTTTCAACTTTAAATTTAGAAGACGTTGAAAAAAAGTATTTGGATAGATTAAAGCAATGTTATATTGGAGCTAAAAACAATGATAATATTCTCATACCACTTCAACATTATATAGAATTCATATTGCACGGAAAAGATATTCAAGCAGATTATCAGGAATATTTCGGAGAATATAGCGCAGAAAATGTATTTATCGCAGTTTATTAAAGGAACATAGGACAGGGTGGGACAGGGGACGGTTAATGCGAAAAAAGAAGTGTAGGAACACAGGGGACGGTTCCTTGTGTTCTGACAAAACACCCAAATAAGCACCACGGCGCGAGGAGCCAATCACTCCCCGCGCCTTGTTCTATCTCCGGGAACACAGGGGACGGTACTATGTGTTCTGACAAAAGACCCCAATAAGCACCACGGCGCGAGGAGCCCATCCGCTCCCCGCGCCGTGTTTTTGCTTTTTCCCGCCCCGAACACAGAGAATCGCCCCTGTGTTCTGCACGCGCTTTATTTGTGCAAAGGCTAGAAACTAGAAACTAAAAACCAGAAACTAGAAACTACACCTGCATCTGCCGCTGCATCTCCCGCCGCAGGCGCTCGATGATTTTCTTCTCGAGGCGGCTGATGTGAACACAGGGGACGGTTCTCTGTGTTCGGGGTAA
>CAMHER010000066.1 GCA_946184215.1 uncultured Clostridia bacterium
TGCCGTAGCCCATGAGGACATAGTCCGAGACGAACATCGGCACGATCGCGCCGTTGGCGGGGTTCGTGACCTCGATGCCCTCGAGACGCACGCCGGTCTTGTCCTTGTTCAGTTCGCCGCGCTCAAAGTCGGATTTGCGCGAGGCGGCCTCCTGATAAGCCTTCACCTCGTCCCAGTTGCGGATCTGGCCCTGCCATTTCTCCAGCAGCGGATGCTCCGGAGAGATGACCACGTAGCTCACGCCGAAGAGCGTGTCGGCACGGGTCGTATAGACGGTGATCGTATCGGGCGTGTTGGTCCTGAACGTGACCTCGCAGCCCGTGGAGCGGCCGATCCAGTTGCGCTGCTGGACCTTGACGCGCTCGATATAGTCGAGATCGTCCAGATCATCGATCAGACGGTCGGCATAGTTTGTGATGCGCAGCATCCACTGGCTCTTCTCCTTGCGGATGACCGGAGAGCCGCAGCGCTCGCACACGCCCTCGACGACCTCCTCATTCGCCAGGCCGCACTTGCAGCTCGTGCACCAGTTGATGGGCATCGTGGTCTTGTAGGCAAGGCCCTTCTTGAACATCTGCAGGAAGATCCACTGCGTCCACTTGTAATAGCTCGGATCGGTCGTATCCACGACGCGGTCCCAGTCAAATCCATAGCCCAGCATCTTGAGCTGACGGGTAAAGTTCTCGATGTTCTGCTTGGTGACGATCGCCGGGTGGATGTGGTTTTTGATCGCAAAGTTCTCCGTCGGCAGACCGAAGGCGTCAAAGCCGATCGGGAAGAGGACGTTGTAGCCCTCCATCCTCTTTTTGCGGGTGACGATGTCGATGGCGGTGAAGGGGCGCGGATGGCCCACATGCAGCCCCGCGGCGGAGGGGTACGGGAATTCGATCAAGCCGTAGAATTTTGGCTTGTCGCTGCCGGTGACGGCGGCGTAGGGCTTGGTCTTTTCCCAGTTATCCTGCCATTTCTTTTCAATGGCGGCAAAATCGTATTTCATATTGAATCAATCCCTTTTATAAATTTTCCCCGTTAGGCAGGGGGAAAGCTCCTGACGCCCCTGTAATCAGGGGCGCGGAAGGGATGAGGGGTCAACTGCCTCGGCATCGCTCCAGAGGCGCTCCAGATTGTAGAATTTGCGCGCCTCGTCCGTAAAGACATGGACGATGACGCAGCCGAAGTCCATCAGCACCCAGATATCCGAACGCAGCCCCTCGCGGCGGATGAGCGGCTCGCCCGCTTCGGAGAGCTGGCGGTCCACCTCATCGACGAGCGACTTGATGTGCGGGGCGGAGGTGCCGTTGCAGATGACGAAATAATCCGCCAGCACGGTCTGCCCGTCGGTTTTGAGAACCTTGATGTCCTTTGCTTTCTTGTCGTCAAGCGCTTTCACGGCAATGGCGGCGATTTGGGCGGGTGTCAGCATGTGTCATTTCTCCTTCTTTGAATACCACTCATAGGCGTCCAGCGTGTCATGATAAGGCTCCTTGCCGCTGCGCCGGATCTCGTCGATCGTCATCCCCAGCCCCAGGGCCATCGCCCCGTCGAGATCGGAAAACGCCAGTTCCCGCAGCGCGTCGATCCCCTCGAAGTCCCGTGTCGGCTCGATATAGTCGGCCAGATACAGGATCTTTTCAAACAGGCTCATGTCTTTTTTCCCGGTCGTATGCCAGCGGATCGCCTCATACACCGTGTCGGAAACGCCGAAGAGATCGCGCGCAAGCGCGGCGCCGGTCTTGGCGTGGAGGAGCTTGGGATTTAAAAGCTCTGAATTATCGTTTATGATACCATACTTTTCGCACAACTGCAACTGCTGATCGTACGAACAGCGCTTGGTGATATCGTGCAGGATGCCCGCTTCTGCGGCAAGTTCGCTGTCCTCGCCCCAGTGCCTGGCAAGCCTGACCGCCTCGCTCTCGCATCCGGCCACGTGTGCCACGCGGTAATCGTCAAGATACGCGAGCACCTTTTCTCTCAGCCAGGGCAGAGACGGCTTTGCGCCGTAGTAACGGCGGCGGATGATCTCGGTATAGACCTCATCCGGCAGGTATCCCTCGCCCATGCGCAACGGCATACGCTCGCGGATCGTCTCTGAGCTGATTGCGATCGGCTCATGCGGCAGGGCGCTTACCTCGGCGTCATAGGCCGTACGCAGATGCTCGGCCATGGCGCGAAGCTCGTACGAATCGTCCTCGCCCCGGGCCAGGACCGCCAGCATGCAGTTTTCCAGCAGATAGCGGAACTGATACCACTTTTCAAAGCTCAAAAGCATGTCCGTGCCGATCACGAGCGTAAGCTGCGCGTCGGGATTTTCCTCCCGCAGCAGCCGGACGGTGTCGTAGGAATAGCTCTTCCCTTCGCGCCGCAGCTCGATCTCGCTGATCTCGGCCCCGGGGATATCGGCAAAGGCCAGACGGCAGAGCTCCAGGCGCTGCTGCGCCGTGGGGCTTCCGTCCGCCAGATCCTTATGGGGCGGAATGCTGGCCGGGACGATCAGAAAGCGGTCCGGTGCAAGCACCGACGCGGCCGTGCGTGCCGCCTCGACATGTCCCAGATGCGGGGGGTTGAAGCTGCCCCCGTAGATGGCGATCTTCATTTCTTCTTCGCAGCCTTCGGCAGTTCTATTTTGGGTTCTTTTTCGTTGCGTTTATACAGGACGAACTTCGTGCCGATGCACTGCACCGGCTCTGCCGCGCAGCGCCCGCACAGCTCGTCGCAGGCCTCGCGCGCGGTGAGCATCGAGCTCTCGAGCACTTTGCCCTTGACAAGCTCGCGCGCTTTGAGCGCGTCGAGAACCGAAAGAACCACGTTATCCGTAATGCCGCCCTTGCCGATCTGGATGATCGTCTCCTCGTTCATTCCCAGACCGCGCAGGTAGGCGCGCTGTTTGCTTGTGATAGCCATTGAAATCTCCTTTTACTTAAACAAAGCTTCGACAAAGCTCTTGGGGTCGAACGGGATCAGATCGTCGATCCCCTCGCCCACGCCGACGTATTTCACCGGCAGCTTCAGCTCGTTGGCGATGGCAAAGACGATGCCGCCCTTGGCGGTGCCGTCCAGCTTCGTCAGCACGATGCCGCTCAGCCCCGCGGTCTCCAGGAACTGCTTTGCCTGTATCAGGCCGTTCTGCCCGGTCGTCGCGTCAAGCACCATCAGCGTCTCGACGTCCGCCTGGGGCAGCTCACGGTCGATGATGCGGCGGATCTTTGCCAGCTCGTTCATCAGATTCTGCTTGTTGTGCAGCCGGCCGGCCGTGTCGATGATGATCACATCGCTGCCGCGCGCCTTGGCGGCGCAGATGCCGTCATACACCACCGCGCCGGGATCGCTTCCCTCGGCATGCTTGACGATCTCTGTTCCGGCGCGCTGCGCCCAGACGTCAAGCTGCTCGGCTGCTGCGGCACGGAACGTGTCGGCCGCGCAGAGCAGCACCTTTTTCCCTTCGGCCTTGAGCTGGGAGGCCAGTTTGCCGATCGTCGTGGTTTTGCCCACGCCGTTGACGCCCACCATCAGGATCACCGAGGGCTTTGTCTGCATCTTCAGCGTGCTCTCGCCGGTCTGCAGCATTTTGCTCAAAAGCTCGATCAGCCCCTCGCGTGCCTCATTGCCCTTGCGGAAGCGGCGCTCCCAGGTCAGCTTGCGCATGCCCTTGACAACGGCCTCCGCCGTTGTCACACCGACGTCGGAGAGGACCAGCAGCTCCTCCAGCTCATCATAAAAGTCCTCGCTGTCCGGGGCATAGCCCTGAAAGAGTTCCTCCAGCTCGTCGAGATTGTTTCGGGTCTTGCTCAGCCCGGAAAACAGTTTGTCAAAAAAGCCCATCTGTTTTTAATCCTCTTCGATTGTTTTTTGCGCGCTTTCGAGGTCAAGCTCGATCACGCTGGAAACACCTTTTTCCTGCATCGTCACGCCGTAGAGCATGTCCGCCGCCTCCATCGTGCCGCGGCGGTGGGTGATGACAAGGAACTGCGTCTTATCGGCCATACGGCGCATGTAGTCGGCATAGCGGTTCACGTTTGCCTCGTCGAGTGCGGCCTCGATCTCGTCCATCACGCAGAAGGGCGTGGGCCGCACCTTCAGGATCGCGAAATACAGCGCGATCGCCACAAAGGCCATCTCTCCGCCGGAGAGCAGACTGATGGTCGTGATCGCCTTGCCGGGAGGCTGGACCTTGATCTCGATGCCGCAGGAGAGCACGTCGTTCTCGTCCTCCAGCTCCAGCGAGGCCTTGCCGCCGCCGAACAGTTCGCGGAAGGTGGTGCGGAAGGCGTCGTCAATGGCATGGAAGCGGTCGAGAAAGACGCTCTCCATCTCGCCGGTAATGTCCCGGATGATACCAAGCAGCTCGCCTTTTGCCTTCTCTACGTCATCGCGCTGCGTCGAAAGAAACTCATAGCGCTCGCTCACCCGCTTATACTCCTCGATGGCACCCAGATTCGGTGTGCCCAGCGAGGAGATCTCGCGGCGCAGATCGGCGATCAGGCGGTTTTCCTTCGCCATCGACTCGATCGGCTTCCGCAGGGCGCCGGCCTCGGTAAAGGACAGCTCGTAGTTGTCCCACAGCTTGTCCAGGATCTGCTTTTCCTCCATGTCGGCGGAAAGCTTTTTCTGCTCGATTTTGGCGCTCTGTCTCTCAAGAGCAATGATCTCGGCGTTGCGCTCCTGCGTCTGTTTTTCGGCGCGGGTGCGCTTGCCCTCCAGCTCCAGCCGTCCGGATGTGATCTGTGCGATCTCGGCGCGGATCGCCGCGATCTTCTCTTCGATCGCCTCGCGCTCTTTTTCCTTTTCGGCGAGCTTTTCGTTCATCGCCGCGATCTGCTTTTCGCTCTCCTCCGCGGCGTGACGACGCTGCTCGCTGTCGCCTCTCAGGGCGTCCAGCAGGGCCGAGAGCTGAGAGACGGCATTTTCCGTCGTTCTCCGTTCCGCCTCGCGCGAGGAGCGCGCGCTGCGCTGCTCGGCCTGCTCGGCCAGAGCGCTGTCCAGCTGGAATCGCACATTGGCGAGATTTGCCTTTGCTCTCTCCAGCTCCGCAGCGCTGCCGCGCAGCTTTTCAGACGCCGTGTCGCGGCGCTTGCGCAGCCCTTCCAGTTCATTGGCGCGTGAGAGGATCCCGCTGTTTTTGCCGCTGCTGCCGCCGGTCATGGAACCGCCGGCGTTGATGATCTGGCCGTCCAGCGTCACGATGCGCAGCCGGTTTCCGGAGGCCCTCGCCATCCGGACGGCGTCGCTCAGGCTTTCCGCCACGACCGTTCTGCCCAGCAGATTTTCAAAAATACCCTTATATTTTTCGTCAAAGCTGACAAGATCGAACGCCACACCCACAAAGCCGGGGTCATTCACCGGCGCATCGCGCATGACGCTGCCCCGGATCGTGTCGATGGGAAGGAAGGTGGCGCGTCCGGCATCCCGGCGCTTTAAGAACTCGATGGCGTTTTTGCCGTCGTCCTGGGTGTCTACAACAATGTGCTGCGCCGCCGCCCCCAGCGCGGTCTCAATGGCAAGGGCGCACTCTCTCTCCGCCCGGACGAGATTGGCCGCCGGGCCGTGGATGCCGCGCAGAGCGCCTCTCTCCGCCTCGCGCATCACGCTGCGGACCGCGCCGGAGTAGCCCTCGTAGCTTTTCTCCATCTCCTCGAGCATGGCGATGCGCGACTCGGTACTCCTCAGCTCGACTGACAGGCGGTTGGTCCGTTCGGTGAGGTCGTTGAGCATGTTCTCGCGGCTCTGCAGTTTCAGCCGGCAGCCGTCGATAACATTGCCGGTCTGCTTTTCTCTCTCCTCAGCCGTCTTCAGTTCGGCGTCAATGGCGGCGATCCGACCTTTGTTTTCCTCGATCTGATCGCGCAGTTCCCGCGCCCGGCTCTCCTGCCGCTGCATATCTTCCATCAGGCGCGCGGAACTCTCGCGCGTGTTCTGGACGTTTGCGCGGATGACCGCCGCGGCGGACTCGCAGGCGGAAGCGGCGCTCTCCTGGGCGGAGAGACGTTCGCGCGCCTGTTCGGTCTCCACGTCCTTCTGGTGCATGCGCTCGGTAATGCTGCCCGACGAGGCGTACAGCGCCTCCAGGCTTGCGCGCGCGTTTTCCAGGCTTTTCGTGACCTGCTCATACTCCAGGTTCACGCTCTCGCTCTGCGCGTGCAGCTTTTCCAGCGTTGCCATCCATACGGAAACCTCGCGGCCCTTCAGCTCGTCGCGCAGCACGAGATAGCGGCGTGCCGTCTCGGACTGCTCCTTGAGCGGGCCGACCTGCATCTCCAGCTCCTCGATCTTGTCGTTGATGCGCAGCAGGTTTTCCTCCGTGCGCTCAAGCTTGCGCTCGGCCTCCTCCTTGCGGTAGCGGAAGCGGGAAATACCTGCGGCCTCTTCAAAAACCTCGCGCCGGTCGGTACTTTTGGTGGATACGATCTCCGCAATGCGGCCCTGGCCGATGATGGAGTAGCCGTCTCGTCCCAGGCCCGTGTCCATCAGCAGGCTGTTGATGTCCTTGAGCCGGACACTCTCGCGGTTGATGAAATACTCGCTCTCGCCGCTGCGGTAATAGCGGCGGGTAAGCATGACCTCGCCCGAGTCGCTGTCAAAGATACGGGCGGAATTGTCGATGATCAGCGAAACCTGCGCATAGCCCAGTTTGCCGCGCTTCTCCGTTCCGCCGAAGATGACGTCCTCCATCTTTGAGCCGCGCAGCGCCTTGGTACGCTGCTCGCCCATCACCCAGAGGATCGCGTCCGAAATGTTGGACTTGCCGGAGCCGTTGGGGCCGACGATGGCGGTGATATCCTTTTCAAATGTCAGGCGCGTCTTGTCCGGAAAGGACTTGAAGCCCTGAATTTCAAGCGCTCGTAAATACAAACCGTTTACCCTCGTACTTCAAATAATCATAACTGATTTATTATATACTGTTTTCTATCTTTTTTCAATGGAAAGGAGAACGATTTCTCCCCTTTCCGCCTTACAGGACCGTATACGAAGCTCCTCCAGCGCCAGGGCACGGCTCAGCGCGCGGACGTTCTGCCTCTTCTGTCCGATCATCTGTGACAGCTCGGCGGCGTTAACGCCGAGCGTGACGCGGCTTCCCGGCTCGGTGCCGGCAAGCAGGGCACGCGCCTTTTCCAGCAGGATCCGGCTGCGGACCAGCTCGCCCAGCGCGGGGTGATAGGCTCCCGCAACGGCCGCCCCCTGTGACAGCTCCTCCGTGGGGTTCAGTCCCAGACGGATGACGGGGATATTTGCCTCTTCAAACAGGGGCATAAGCTGCGCGCAGACCGCCACCGCGTCCTCAACCGTGTGCTCGCGGTACTCTCCCGCGCGCCACAGATCATACAGCGCCGTGTCGCGCACGATGACCGTGGGATAGATCCGCACGCCGTCCGGCCGCAGCGCGATCAGTTTCTTCGCCGTTTCGATGTCCTTTTCCGCGCTGTCGCCGGGCAGCCCCGTCATCATCTGCAGGATCAGAGGAAAGCCCGCCGCTTTCACCGCCTCGGATGAGCGCACCACGTCCTCCGCCGTATGCCCGCGGCCGGAGAGGCGCAGCACTTCCCCGTCCATCGACTGCGCGCCCAGCTCCACCGTCTCCACGCCGAAGCGCTTTAAGCGCGCGAGCACGGTCTCGTCGATCGCGTCGGGCCGTGTTGAAAGGCGGATCGCGTCGATCTCGCCCTTTCCGATCGCCTCCGCCGCAGCGCCCAGCAGTTCCTCCTGGCGCTCCGGCTCAATGGCTGTGAAGCTGCCCCCATAAAACGCCAGCTGCCGCTTTGCCCCGCTGCGGGGCAAGGCGGCTGACTGTTCGATCGCCTGTTTGACTGTCGCGGCCGTGGCCGCCTTCTCGCTGCCGCTGATGCGCCGCTGGTTGCAGAACACGCATTCATGTCTGCAGCCCAGATGCGGCACGAAGACCGGGATCACGCACTCTCTCGCGCTCATGCCTTCAGCTTTTCCAGCGCCTGGCAGGCGGCCATCTGTTCGGCCTCTTTCTTCGTGCGGCCGCTCCCCTCTCCGACGGTCCTGCCGTTGACGGACACCGAAAAGGTAAAGGTCTTGTTGTGATCCGGCCCTTCCTCCGCAATGAGCTCATAGCGGATCTGACACCCACCATCGCGCTGGACATACTCCTGCAGCGCGGTCTTGTAATCGGCGCTGGGATGTACCTCGCCGATCTCGGCATCTTTGAGCACGTGCGCCATGATAAAGCGGCGCGCCTCCTCCATGCCGCCGTCAAGATAGATCGCGGCGATAGTCGACTCCACCATGTCCGCCAGGATCGACGTGCGCTCACGCCCGCCGGTCAGCTCCTCGCCGCGGCCCAGGCGCATAAATTCCCCCAGTCCCAGGGCAAGAGCCGCCTTGTGCAGGCTGGCTTCACACACCAGCTCGGCGCGCAGGCGGGTCATCCGCCCCTCCGGCAGTGCCGGCTCATGGCGATAGAGAAACTCCGCCGTGGTCTGCCCCAGCACGGAATCGCCGAGGAATTCCAGCCGCTCATAGCTCTCCGTTCCGTCGGCATGACGCTCGTTGGCGTAGGAGGAATGGGTCATGGCTGTCTCCAGCAGCTTATGGTCTTTGAAATGATAGCCGATACGGCTCTCAAGCGTTTCCTTCACTCTCGTTCCTGATCCTCATATATTCGATGTTTGCTTTGATATCTTCCACAACGCCGGCTTCGACGAAAGCCTTGGCCTGGCGGATGGCCGCAAAGAAGCTGGCGGCGTTCGACGCGCCGTGCGCCTTGATGACCGGACGGGAAATGCCGATCAGGGCCGTGCCGCCGACCTCGTTGACGTCCATGGACTTCTTCATGGCGGCAAGGTCGTTTTTGAGCACCGCCGCGGCCAGCTTGTTTTTCGTGCTCTTGTAGAACACGCCCTTGAGCGCGTGCATCATATACTTGATCACGCCCTCCGTGGACTTGAGCAGAACGTTTCCGGTAAAGCCGTCGGTCACGACCACATCGGCCGCGCCGTCAAAGACGCCTGTGCCCTCGATATTGCCG
>CAMHER010000067.1 GCA_946184215.1 uncultured Clostridia bacterium
TTCGTCATGGGCATGGCCTCGGCGATCTGCTGGCTCATCGACACCTATATCCTTGTCCCGCTTGGGCTGGCTTTTCTTGAAACGCTTGCGTTCATTCTGATTATTGCCGCGCTTGTCCAGTTAGTCGAGATGTTCCTGAAAAAATCCGTTCCCGCGCTGTACAGCGCACTGGGCATTTATCTGCCGCTGATCACCACCAACTGCGCGGTTCTCGGCGTTGTCCTGCTCAACGTACAGAACCATTACAACTTTATCGAGTCTGTCGTTTACGGCATCACCGGCGGCATCGGCTTCCTGCTTGCGATCGTGCTGTTTGCCTCCGTGCGGGAGCGCGTCCAGTTTGCCGAGTATCCCGAATGTTTCGAGGGATTCCCGATCTGCCTTGTCTCCGCTGCTCTTGTGGCGCTTGCGTTCATGGGATTCAGCGGCATGCAGATCTTCTGAGAGAAGGAGGAACGTTTATGAATACCATTCTTCTTTCTGTTGTTGTTCTCGGCGTGATGGGTGCCATCCTCGGGGCTCTGCTTGCCATTGCTTCCAGGGTGTTCCATGTTGAGGTCGACCCGAAGCAGGCCGCGGTCAGAGAGTGCCTGGCCGGCGCCAATTGCGGCGGCTGCGGTTATCCCGGCTGCGACGGCTATGCCGCTGCGGTGGCAGCGGGCAAAGCGCCGACCAACAAGTGCGTGGCCGGCGGCGCGGAAACGGCCGCCAAGGTCGCTGAGATCATGGGGGTTTCCGCCAGCGCAGAGGAACGCAGGATCGCTTTTGTTCCGTGCTCCGGCTGCGAGGGTCATGCCGAAAAACGCTTCAACTACACCGGCCCGCAGGACTGCCGCGCGGCCATGATCTTCGGCGGCAAGAGCAACAAGACCTGCACCTTTGCGTGCATCGGCCTTGGCAACTGCACAAGAGCCTGCAAGTTTGACGCGATCCACATTGTCGAGGGGATCGCCCTGGTTGACCGTTCAAAATGCGTTGGCTGCGGAGCCTGCGCCGATGCCTGCCCGAAGAGCATCATCAAGCTTCTGCCCGCTTCCCAGCGCGTGGAGACAGGCTGCTCGAACAAGGACAAGGGCGCAATGGTCATGAAGATCTGCGACTTTGGCTGCATCGGCTGCATGAAGTGCCAGCGCGAATGCCCGGCTGACGCGATCAAGGTCATCGACAACCTTGCCGTCGTGGACAACGACAAATGCGTCAAATGCGGCCACTGTGCGGATGTTTGTCCGAGACAGGTCATCCGCTGGTTCGAAAAAGCTGAATAAGCAACGATTCTTTTCAAACCGGTCTGCTTTGCAGGCCGGTTTTTTTATGTCAAAACGGAAATGCTAATGACGGGAGGCGAACAACATTGGACGAGGAAAAGCTGCAGGAGGAAATAAAAGAACTTGGCGCTTCACGCGCAGGCGGCATCCATTGCCTGACAATTGTGGGGCAGATCGAGGGACACCAGACACTGGGAGACGATGTAAAGGCAACGAAGTATGAGCATGTACTGCCGCTTCTTGCTGCCATCGAGGAGACCGAGGAGATCGGCGGCCTTCTGATCCTGCTCAATACCATGGGCGGAGATGTGGAGGCCGGGCTTGCCATCGCAGAGCTGATTGCCGGGATGAAAAAGCCAACCTGCTCTCTTGTCCTTGGCGGAGGACATTCCATCGGCGTTCCGCTGGCCGTAGCCGCGGGGCGAAGTTTCATCGCACCCACGGCCGCCATGACGATCCACCCCGTGCGCCTTAACGGCGTTGTAATCGGCGTACCGCAGACGTACAACTATTTTGCCAGGATACAGGACAGAATCGTTCGTTTCGTCACGACGCACTCGCGCTGCCCGCGGGAGGAGTATCTGCGTCTGATGACAAATACCGATGAACTGGCCAACGATATCGGAAGCGTGATTTACGGGGCGGAAGCTGTGGAAAACGGACTGATTGATTCGCTGGGCACACTTTCGGACGCGCTGGATTATCTCCATTCCGAAATGGACGGGAAGGCAGATTGAAGGTTTACGTAATGCTTCAAAAGAACTTGTTTTATGACAAATCCTGTGTTAAACTATATTAGTTAGAAAAAACTTGGGGGCTATCAGGATGTCACTTCTCAATGCGATGATCCTTGGTTTGATCCAGGGGATTGCCGAGTTTCTGCCGATCTCCTCTTCGGGACACTTGTCGATTCTCAACAACCTGTTTCACATGACGACGACCGAGAACGGCCATATGTTTTTCGATGTTCTGCTCCATCTCGGAACGCTTTTTTCCGTGTGTGTGGTGTACTGGCAGGATATCGTGCAGATGTTCTATGAGGTCCTGGGCTTTTTGCACGCCGGCCCGCTCGCGGGTGAGCGCCGGGCGCATTATCCGGCGGCCAGGCTTTTTCTGATGATCGTTCTCGGAACACTTCCACTGTTCCTGATTTTGCCGATAAACGACATGATGGAAGGGCTATATTATAAAAGCGTGTTCATCGCCGTGATGCTTGTTCTGACGGGCTGCATCCTGTACATATCTGACAAAATGCAGCAGGGAAAGAAAACCGAGAAAAACATGAGCATGCTCGACGCAATCATCATCGGCCTCTGCCAGGCTGCGGCGACGATTCCGGGCCTCTCCCGTTCCGGAACGACCATTACAGCTGGCCTTGCAACAGGGCTGCGTCGCGATTTTGCCGTCAAATACTCCTTCCTGCTCTCGCTTCCCGCCGTACTGGGGGCGAATATCCTGGCCTTTGCCAAAGCGATCCGCACGGGGGTCGACTGGTCCTGTCTGCCGGCCTACCTTGTCGGCACGGTCGTTGCGATCCTCTCCGGTATTGCGTCGATCAGTCTGCTCAAGCATATCGCTGCCAAAGGAAAATTTGGCGGATTTGCTTATTACTGCTGGGTCGTAGGCGTGCTCAGCATCATTCTCACCGTTATTTTCTGAGGAAAAAACGGACAGCAATATGAAAGGAATCATTCATGGCTAACAGCAGCAAGGGCGCGAAAAAGAAAACCGCCGCGCCCAAAACCAAGAAAACCAACAGCCGTACAAAGGAAACGCCCCAAAATGAACCCGTACGTCCGCTGCGCCGGGAGATCGGCGGCATCTTTTCGCTCTTCCTTGCGGCGATCGTGATCGTGAGTTTTTTTGACGAGGGCGGATTTTTCCACGTTGTAACGCTTGCCGTTAAGGGCCTTCTCGGAAAATGGGGCTATTTTGTAGCACCTGTTTGCCTGGTCCTTGCGGGGTTTATCCTGCTTCTTCACCGTGGACGGCCTGTTAAATTCCGGGTGTTTTCCGCGCTGATCCTGCCGGTTTTGCTTTCCAATATGATTAATCTCTGGCAATATCACCCCGCAAAAGGGCTGGGCTTTCCAGATATGCTGATCGATCTGTGGGAGCAGGGGATCGACGGAACCAGCGGCGGCGTGATCGGGGGACTTCCCGCGCAACTGATGCAGATGTGGCTCCACCAGGCGCTTCCGTTTCTGATTTTTCTGATCCTGTTTGTATTTTTCCTGATCAAGGCTGTCAACTTCAGTGTTTCGGATGCCTATGATCGTGTGAAGGAACGCGTCAATATCCCCTATGATCCGGCAGATTATGAGGAGAATGAACCGGTCGTCAACGAAAAGATCGTGCGGGAGAGACGCACAGGAAGACCGCAGCGCGTGAATGAGCCGGCCATCGCGACTTCCCCTGCGCCGAAGAGACATACATACAGCCCCGATATTCCGATCGGGGAGGAGGGCGAGGCCCTGACGGTCGGCCAGCTGGACGACATTCCCGATCAGAGCTTTTCCGGCAAGGGAACTTCGCGCGCACGCGTGCGCCGCAAGAGTACGTCAGAGATCATACCGGAGCCGGCTGAGACAGAAGAAAGCATCCGTACAGACAAGCTGTCCGGGCGAGATATCGGAGACGGCTGGAAGGAATATAAAGCCGGCCGCAAGGGAGCGGAGCCGCTCAAGGTCAGGCCCACCGTCCCCGTTGCCGCGGAGATCTCTGACCCGCCCAAGGCTGAAAAAATTAAAAAAGAGGACGTTGAAAAGGAGACGGAGCTGTTTGCCCAGGCCATTAAGGCCGATACGGACGCCGCGGACGAATATGTTTTCCCGCCGCTTGACCTTCTCAACATGGGCTCCTCCGCGACCGGTGATGCCCGTGACGAAATCGCCCTTAACAGAGACAGGCTTGAAAACGCGATCCGCAGCTTTGGCATCAATGCCTCTGTCGTCGGCGTCGTACGCGGTCCGACGGTCACACGCTATGATTTCGAACTGGAGCAGGGGGTCAAGTTGGCCCGCGTCACCAACCTTGCGGGCGATCTGGCACTGGCGCTCGGCGTTATCAATGTGCGTATCGCACCGATCCCCGAAAAGATCTCAACAGTCGGCATTGAGGTGCCGAACAAGATCGTCAGCACGGTCTATCTGCGCTCCATTCTGGAGTCTTCCCGCTTCCAGACGGCAAAATCGCGTCTGTCCTTTGCCGTCGGCAAGGATATAGGCGGCGAGTGCATCGTGGGCAATATCGCAAAGCTGCCGCACATGCTGATTGCGGGAACCACCGGTTCCGGCAAATCTGTCTGCATGAACTCGCTGATCCTCAGTCTCCTGTACAAGGCCAGGCCGGACGAGGTTAAATTTATCATGATCGACCCGAAGATGGTCGAACTTGGTATTTACAGCGGCATCCCGCATATGCTTACCCCGGTCGTGACCGAGCCCAAAAAGGCTGCCGGAGCTCTCCAGTGGGCGGTTGTGGAGATGCTCAAGCGCTATCGTCTCTTTTCTGAAGCGGGCGTACGCGAGATCGAAGGCTATAACAAGCACTGTGAGCTGACGGGCGAGCCTAAGCTTGCCCAGGTCGTTGTGGTGATCGACGAGTTGGCTGATCTGATGATGATCGCCGCCAAAGAGGTGGAAGAGAGCATTTGCCGTGTTGCCCAGATGGGCCGCGCCGCGGGTATGCATCTGATTGTTGCCACACAGCGCCCCTCTGCCGATGTGATCACGGGTCTTATGAAAGCAAATATTCCTTCCCGCATTGCTTTTGCGGTCTCCAGCGCGATGGAAAGCCGGATCATCATGGACCAGAGCGGCGCCGAAAAGCTGATCGGCATGGGCGATATGCTCTACTCTCCGCTGGGGTCCGGTAAACCGACACGTGTTCAGGGCGCGTTCGTTTCTGACGAGGAGCGTGAGCGCGTGATCGATTTCATCAAGGAGAACAATCCCACGGCGAAGCCCGAAAATAACCAGGAGATCGGCGAGTATATGACCCGCGCCGAACAGAGCAAGGACGGCGGAAAGGACAAGGATAAGGAAGCCGAAGCATCCTCTGCCGCCGGAGAATTTGACGAAATGCTCCCGCAGGCGGTGGAAGCGATCCTGGAGACAAAGCAGTGCTCCGTATCCATGCTCCAGCGCCGCGTCAAGCTGGGATATTCCAGAGCAGCGCGTATTGTTGATCAGATGGAGGAATTGGGGATCGTCGGACCCTACGAGGGCGCCAAGCCGCGCAGCGTTCTGGTCGACCGGGAAGGCTGGCATGAGATCCAGGTACAGCTTGGCCTTGCCTCGGACAGCGATTTAGCCCTGGCTGCCGAAATGAACGAGGAAAACGAAGAATAACAAAAAGGGCGTCGATCAGCGCCCTTTTTTCGTGGAAAAAGAGAGAATAACATGGACTATTTCAAGCCTGACATGACACAAGCGCAGATCAATCAAATCAGCATGCTCGGCCTTGCCCACATCGGAGACGGCGTCTATGAGCTGATGACACGCGCCGCTCTCTGCGAGGAGGGCCATACTGCCGTAGCTGAGCTGCATCAGCTTGCCACCCGGCGCGTAAACGCCCCGGCCCAGGCGGCGGCAGTTGAAAAGCTGCTGCCCGCCCTTACCGAGGAGGAGGTTGCAATCTATCGCCGCGGCAGAAACGCGCATGTCAATTCCGTGCCGCGCGCCGCCAACATCGGGCAGTATCATGCTGCAACCGGCCTTGAGGCGCTGTTCGGATGGCTGTATCTGCAGGGAAAGTGTGAGCGCCTCAACGAGCTTTTCCGGCTGATCCAATCGCAGGACAAGTGAAAGGAGAGGGCATAACATGCCGCTGGATGCCATAACGATATACGCCCTCTCTCTCGAACTGAAGGAACAGGCTGAGGGAGCAAAAATCGACCGTGTTCAGCAGCCGGAAAAAGATGTCCTGCTGCTGAGCTTGCGGACACGGGACGGGAATCAAAAACTGCTTATCAGCGCATCGGCCGCCGGGGCGCGTGTCCACTTTACGGAGGAAAAACTGGAAAACCCTGCCGAGGCGCCGATGTTCTGCATGCTGCTGCGTAAACACCTGGTCGGAGCACGTATCCGGGAGGTGGTCCAGCCGGAAAAGGAACGCCTGCTGCTTTTCCGCCTGACAGCCCGGGACGAGATGGGCGATGAGAGCGAAAAAACCCTTGCCGTCGAAATGATCGGCAGAAGCGCCAATATTATTCTGATCGGCCCGGACGGCCGAATCATCGACTGCCTGCGCCGTATGGAGTACGGCGGCGAGGGGAGAGGCGTTCTGCCGGGGCTGATCTACCGTCTTCCGCCAAAGCAGAATAAAGTATCGTTCTTTGATTGTGATGAGGCCGCACTCCATGAAAAGCTTCTCGCGATCGACTGGGACGGGGAATGGGATCAAGCGCTGCTCCAAAGCTTCTCCGGCCTTTCGCCTCTGATCTGCCGGGAACTGGTCTTTCGCAGCCGTGGAGAGAAAGAGCGTCTGGAGGAGAATCTCCTTGCTCTTCGGGAAACGGTTCAGGCGGGGGAGTTTGTTCCGATCCTTGTCAATGTAGACGGCGCGGCCAGGGATTTCTCCTTTATGAGCATCAACCAATACGGCGAGAGGGCAAATATAGAGCATTTCAAGAGCTTTTCCCAGCTTCTGGATGCGTTCTACGCCCGCCGCGATCGGATCGAGAGCCGACGCCGCCGCAGTCGGGAATTGATGCGTACGGTCAAGACAGCACATGAGCGCATCGAGAGAAAGCTTTCTCTTCAGCGCCAGGAGCTGCGGCAAACCGCTGATCGGGAAGAGGTCCGCCGCGAGGCGGAACTGATCACGGCCAATATTTACCGCATGAAGAAGGGACAGCGGGAACTCGTCTGCGAAAACTATTTTGAAGACAATTGCCCCGAAATCCGCATCGCTCTCGATCCGTTGAAAACGCCGCAGCAGAACGCAGCAGCACGGTACAAGGATTTTTCCCGCAAAAAAGCGGCGAAGGAGCATCTGACGGTCCTGATCGCCCAGGGTGAGGAGCAATGCGACTATTTGTCTGCTGTGCTGGATGAGATCGAACGAGCGGAAACAGAGAGGGATCTGTCCGATATCCGGCGTGAACTTGCGGCAACAGGCTATGTAAAAAAAGCCAGCAGCAAAAAGCCGGACAGGAACAAGCCACAGGCGCCGCTGCGTTTTTGCTCCACCGACGGCTTTGAGATTCTGGTTGGCAGAAACAATGTTCAAAACGACGAACTGACCTTTCGCCTGGCCAGACGGACAGATCTGTGGCTGCATGTGCAGAAGCTGCACGGAAGCCATGTGATCGTGCGGACAGACGGCGTCGAGCCCCCGCCTCAAACACTGGAGGAAGCTGCCTCTCTTGCGGCATATTACTCGCAGGGGCGCGATGCAGGGACGATACCGGTTGACATAACGCAAGTCCGCCATCTAAAAAAGCCGTCCGGAGCCATGCCCGGAGCGGTTTTGTATACCGATTATGCAACAGTTTTTGCACAAGCGGAAGAAGCGCTCGTATCGAAAATGAAAAGATAAAATCCGGACTGCCGCAAATCTGCGGCAGTCCGGATTTTATAAAAGAGTCAACGAAAGCTCGGCTTCTTCCCGCCGGGAGGCGGCACGTAGCCCACCGCCATATCCGGGGCAACTTCACGCAAACGTGCCAGGGCGTCGTCAGCCTCTTTTTCCTTGTTGAAGATCAGATTGGCGAACTCCTTCTCTTCATGCACAAGGATCAGCCGGTAGTAGTAGATCGGAGGGCTGTCGTCCGGCTGCGTCTCACTGATGCGGATAAAGGCACGCTCGATATATTCATAGGGGACATAGTACTTTCTCCCCAGATCTCGATAATAGAAGCAGAGCTTTCCGAAGCGGACGCGTCCGATGGCAGGCGCCTCGTTATAATCATTCGTATGCTCGTCGTCGGAGATGACTTTCCTGTCAACACCGCGCAGCCTTACTTTTCCCCAGCCGAACATTCGTGCGCCCCCTTTTTCTGTTTGATAAAATTCATCTCATACCATTTGGCGGGAAGGTGCGAGGCGATGATCACCGCGCAGCATCCGGCGAGCGTACCCACCAGGAATCCGGCCAGAACGTCAGAGGGAAAATGAACGCAGAGATAGATCCGCGCCACCGCCATGGCAAGCCCGAACAGCAGGGCCGTCCAGCTGATTCGCTTTCTCCCGATCAAAAAGACAGGAACACAGGCGCCGAAAGCGGCGGTCGTGTGTCCGGAGGGAAAGCTCTTGTCGCTCTCCGTATGCATGCCGACAAGCTGCCAGAACTGATAATAGATGCTGCTCTCGTCGGCATATGGCCTGGCCCGGGCGATAAGCACCTTCAGGCAGCAGTTCGTCACCAGCGCACCGAGCGCAAGGCCGAGACACATGGCCGTTCCAAAACGCCGCGTCGGCCTGTAAAAGGTCAAAAGCAGGCTCAGTAGGATCAGAAAGGCGCCGCCCTTGCCGAGCAGTGAAATAAATTCAAAGAACGGGGTGAAGAAGCCTCCTCCGATCTCGTATAAATGATGGATCGCCGTTGTGATCGCTGCGTCAAAACCGGCAAAGGTGGAGTTAATCCACAGTGCCGAGGCTGTTTCCGTCATGATAAAGGGATCCTTTCACAGATATTGTGACGCTATTTTATCACATGACCCTGCGGCTGTCCACTAAAATGCAACAGAAGAGAAGGGAAAAA
>CAMHER010000068.1 GCA_946184215.1 uncultured Clostridia bacterium
AAGGCCTTGGCCTCGTCCTCACTCTCAACGCAGCGGACGTGGCCGAGGAACTGAGAGCGCTTTTCGACGTATTCGCTCTCGCCCATGCCTGCGGGGACAAAGTATTCAGTCATCGTCAAACTCCTCTGCCTCCAGGGCGTAATACAGGCTTGTCCTCACTTCGCCGATTGGGGCTGTCCACTGCGCGCGGAAGCGGTAACGGAAGCCGCATTTTTCGATCACGCGGCGGGACTTGTCGTTTCCCTCGGCGTGGGCGCACCAGATCCGCTTGGCGCCGAAGGCAAAATACAGCGAGAGCAGCGCCCTCACCGCCTCCGGCGCATAGCCGTTGCCCCAGAAGGGCTTCGCGATCCAGTAGCCGATCTCCCATTCGCCGTTCTCTCCTTCCGCTGTGCCCGGGAAAATGCCGATGCTGCCCACCGCCCTCTCCGAGGGCGCGATCGTAACGGCCCAGGTGCGGTCATTGATCAATATTTCGCGCAGCACGTTCAGACTGTCGGCCTCGCTCTCGTGCGGCTTCCAGCCCGCGGCGGGGCCGACCTCGGGGTCGGAGGCGTAGCGGTACAGGTCCGCCGCGTCGTCCTCGCGCCAGGGGCGCAGGACAAGGCGCTCGGTCTCGATCCTCATTCCCAGTCCTCCTTCGGCTCGACGTAGCCGGGGATATAGGCCTTGACGCGGCCGAACAGCTCGGCGGGGACGACGGCCTCGACGGCGATGCCCTCTTCGGTGTATTCGGTGTTCAGCACAGCGGCCTCCCGCTGCAGCGTGTCGATCAGCCCGGCGCTGGCATAGGGGATGGCAAGCGTCACATGGCGCTTGCCGCGGCCGAGCATCTCCGAGAGCTTTCCCACCAGTGCGTCCGCGCCCTCGCCGCTTTTGGCGGACAGGCACACCACGTCCTCCCCGTGGGGCAGAATGCCGAAATAGCGGTCGCACTTGTTGTAGACCCTCAGGCAGGGCGTTTCGGCTGCGCCGAGCTGGGCGATCAGCTCGTCGACCACGCGGGCCTGTTCCTCCCATTCGGGATTGGACAGGTCGATGACGTGCAGCAGCACGTCGGCAAAGCTCAGCTCCTCGAGTGTGGCCTTGAAGGCCTCGATCAGATGGGTGGGCAGCTTGCGGATGAAGCCCACCGTGTCGGAGAGCAGGATCTCCGTGGTCTCGTCGATCTTCAGTCGCCTGGTGGTGGTGTCAAGGGTATCGAACAGGCGGTCGTTCGCCGGGATATCGGCGCCGGTGAGGCAGTTTAAGAGCGTGGATTTGCCTGCGTTGGTATAGCCAACCAGGCAGACCATGGGCATGGCGTTCTTCTCCCGCCGCCTCCGCTGGGTGCCGCGCACCCGCCGCACCTCCGCCAGTTCCTCCTCAAGCTTCTGGATCTTGCGGCGGATGTGGCGGCGGTCGGTCTCCAGCTGGGTCTCGCCGGGGCCGCGGGTGCCGATGGGGCTGGAGCCGCCGGAGGCGGTCTGGCGCACCAGGTGCGTCCACATGCCCGTCAGGCGCGGCAGCAGATAGCGGTACTGCGCCAGCTCCACCTGCAGCTGGCCCTCGCGCGTGCGGGCGCGCTGGGCAAAGATATCCAGGATCAATCCCGAGCGGTCCAGCACACGCACGCCCAGCTCCTCGGAGAGCACCCGCATCTGAGAAGGGCTCAGCTCGTTGTCGAACACCGCCAGATCGCAGTCGCTGCGCTCGATCAGCTCCTTGAGCTCGCGCACTTTGCCGTCGCCGAGAAAGCTGCGGGGGTCGGGCGTGGGGCGCTGCTGGATCAGCATGGCCGCCGTCTCGCCGCCCGCAGTTTCCACCAGGGCGGAGAGCTCCTCCATCGACACCTCGCTGGAGCGCTCGCGGCTGTCCATGCTGGCCGCCGCAAGGCCCGCCAGCACGGCGCGTTCTTTTTTGTTCTCTGTATCGGTCATCATTGGCTCCTTGCAGGAAAGGTCTTCGTATGATCAGAATTTGATTTTCAGCAGCTTGTGTATGCCGTCGAGCTCATAGGTGACGGAGACAAGGCCCGGCGTGTCCGCTGCGACGCGGATATTCTGCGCCTCACGCGTCTCCAGCAGGCGGCGGTAGAGCGCGCGCGTGCGCGCGTCGTACCGCCCCATGTTGTCCGAGCAGAAAAACACGCCGCCGAAGAGCGCGTTCGCCGTGGCGAGCGTCAGCTTTTCCTCCTCCGTCAGACGAAGGTTGTCCTCCCGCAGGAAGAACACGTCGGGGTCCGAGAGAAAGGCGCGGCCGTTCAGCTGCCGGCGGAAGACGGTGTTGGAGAGGGAATGGGTGGTGGAGACGACCTCGCGGTTGGTGTGGCGCATGAGCCAGTTGTTCCTCCAGTCAAGCCCCACGTCGCAGCCGATCCGGCAGTAGTCCACCAGGCCGAAGGCGGGCATGAGCGGCACGCCGCAGCCCAGGATCAGCCTGTCCCCGCAAAGCTCGCGCAGAAACGCCATCGCCCGGCGCATGCGGCCCGCGCGCGTCTCGCAGGCGCTGCCGAAGGGGGCCGCGGCGTAGAGGAAGTCCAGCTTCACAAGATCAAAGCCCCATTCGTCCAGCACCCGGGAAAAGACCTCCTTGAGATACGCCCTCACCTCGGGATGGTCAAAGTCCAGGGCATAGAAGCCGCCCCAGTTCATGCCGCAGTGCCAGCGCTCGCCGTTGTGGCGGAAGAACCAGTCCGGGTGATGGCGGTACAGCCGTGAGGCGCGGTTGGCGGCAAAGGGGGCCAGCCACAGCCCGGCCCGCAGCCCTCTGGCGTGGATCTCGTCGGCGATGGGCTTGAGCCCCCCGGGGAATTTTCCCCGGTCCGCTGCAAGCCAGTCGCCCACATTTTCCTCCCAGCCGTCGTCGATCTGAAAGACGTCGCCCGGCTGCAGCAGCGAGGCGCAGCCGCACAGGTCCTCATAAATCGTCCGGGCGGAGATGTTCTCATAGCGGTTGTACCAGCTGGAGTAGCCCGCGATCTTTTCTTTCGTCCGGCAGCCGACGGCCATGGCGGCAAACCAGGCGTCGAACACCTCATCCTCGCCGCCCTCGGCAAAGAAGAGGTCGAAGGCGTGGAAATCGCCGTCGACGGCAAGGCCCTCGCAGTCGCGGCGAAGCGTCAGCTCGGCGCGAAGGGCGTCATAGCAAAAGAGGGTGTAGCCCGGCGTCTCGTCCAGGGAGGCGATCAGCCGGAATTTTTCGCCCTTGCGGAAATAACAGTAGCTCTCGCCGTGGGTGACGCCCTTTCTGTCGGGGTAATCCACGAAGTAATAGTCGCCGTAGCGGTCAACGCCGAAGTGCTCCACGCCCTTTTTCGGCAGGCCGCGCAGCGAGCGGATCCGGTCATCATAGCGATACTCCGGGCACCAGGTCCAGCTTTGAAAGCCGTTCATGAAGATCTTCTCTCCGGCGGCACAGTCCAGACGCATGGTGGCCGTGACCGCGCGCAGCGTCCCGTGCAGGGGCAGGATAATGTGCGTCTCGCCCTCTTCGGCCCTGCACGCGCCGAGATAGCTCTCTCCGTTATGCAGCTCGATCCGATAGTTCAGCTGCGTCATGCTTTTTACTCCTTTTCCACTGTGAATTCGGTTTATTATATACGAACTCTTCCTCCTGGGCAAGAAAAAAGTGCCGGAAATGCTTTGATCCCGCGCCGGAAAAGCGGCGCGGGATCAAAAGGGCCTCCTTACAGGGGCAGGAAGGCGATCAGCAGCAGATTGAGCGCGTGGCTGGCCAGGTTGGCCTTGACGAGATAGCCGACGGCGATGTCGCTGCCCTGCTCGTCGACAAGCAGAAGGAAGGCCGTGAGTTCCAGAAGGAAGGAGATAAAAACGCATAAAAAATACACGGCGTACATGCTTGGGTTGACATTGATCCAGCTGCTGCAGAAAATACTCAGCGCGCCGTGGATCACCAGGTTGATGGCCAGAAACAGCAGCCAGCTCTTTTTGTTGGTATAGCCGCTGAGGAAAAAGATCACGCCCTCGATCAGCAGAGCGGCCAGGACGCGTATGCCTATCAAAAGCGGCGCGCGCCAGGCGGGAAGGCCGTAGCTGAGACGGCCGGAGGCATAACGCAGGGTGATGATCTCGTTGAAGCCCCGGTCGTGGAGCAGGCCGTCCGGGATCGGGATCCGCTTCTGCCCGGAGGCGTTTATCAGCAGCAGCTCGGCACCCTTGAAATCGTAGGCGTTGCCGTACCAGTTGCCGAACTGCCAGACCGCGGCGCGATAGAGGCGGTAGGTGTTCTCCCAGGCCCGCGTTTCCCTCTCGAGGGGGACGTTGACCGCTTCGCCTTCATGCTGAATGATCACGCGCATCTCGGTGTCTTTCGGGGCACCCAGCACCACGACCGTCAGCGTCGGGGGCTGATAGGGTCCGGTGGCCCAGATCCCGACGGGGATTGCCGCAAACAGCAGCAGCGCCAGTAAAAATGTAAGGATACGTTTTGGGAACACGCGTCTCACCCGCCTTTCCGTTTTTACTATAGCATCGCCCATCTGCCCTGTCAAGAAACCCATGGTTTCGCAAGGCTCCGGTGTGAAAACAGGCCGGAAAAAGCGCGGTGGAAAGGGTCCTGGGAGGAAAAACGCAGGCAGGCCGCGGGAGAGGAAAAAAGCTTGAAAAGCCCCGGCGCTTCTGGTATAATATTTAAGCTTTGCAGGCCTTATTGTTTTGAGAGCGCAGAACAAATACAACTATCAACGTGGGAGGAGTCCCTTTATGAATGATTGCGAGATCGAGATCCGGATCGCGGATCTGTTCGCCGCCATCCTCAAGAGAGCGAAGGCCATCCTTTGCTTTGCCCTGATCCTGGCGCTGCTGGGGGCCGGCTACGGCCTGCACAAGGCCCGGAACTACGAGCGGACAGAGACGGGCGAGCTGGAGAGCGTCAAAAAAGCCGAAAAGAGCGTCGAGACGGCGGAGGAGCAGCTGAGCCTGGCCGAGAGAGCCCTGGCCAGGTTCAACGAAGTCGAATATCCCAACGCCGAGAAAAAATATGCGCAGGCGAAGCTCATGGTCCAGCAGCGGCGGGACTATATCGAAAACAGCATCTACCAGTCGCTGGATCCGTTCAACTGCGGCGTTTCCACCCTGACCTTCTATATTGAACCTGCAGACTCTCAGCCGGAAGTCAATCCCAACGCGCCCTGGCTCGCGCTCGACCCGCGCGCTACCATCGCCAAGGCCTGCACCCAGGTCATCTCCAGCGACGACGGGATCCTGGAAGAGGTTCAGGAGATCATGGGGGTCCACACCGAGCCTCGCTTCATCCGGGAGCTGATTTCCGCGGATACTTCCTCGGATCAGTTTGTAGAGATCCAGGTTTACCATGAGGATGCTCAGGTGGCGGAAGCGGTGGTCGACTATCTCTTTCAGACCATTCTCGAGCGGCTTGACGGCAAGGTGGAGCCCTTTACCGCCAGTGTCATCAGCCGCTTCACCGGCTACGACGTGCTCTGGTATATGAACGACAGGCAGATCGCAAACGAGGATGCGCTCTTCGCCGCTGAGAATGCGCTGACGGAAGCGGAGGTCGGCCGCCAGGCCCTGCTTGACGACGGCATACTCAAAGAGCAGGCTGTCGCGGACGCAGAGAACGCCCTTCACAAAGCGGAAGGCGATCTGCAGACCATTCGTATAAAGACGCAGTATCCCGCCCTGCTCTATGCAGTGCTCTTCCTGGCTGCCGGTTTTCTTCTCGGCTGCTGTGCGGCTGTGGTCATCGGGGTTGTAAGCAGCAGACTGCAGAACCAGAGCGCCGCCCGCGGCCGCTATTCCTTCCCGGTCCTCGGCGTCCTGTCGGGCGGGAAAAAGCGCTGGTTTGCCAAAACGATCCGCAGGCTTGAGGGCGATCCGGAAGCGGATCGCGAGAGCTCCGCCCATGTCGCCGCGCAGAACGTCCTGTCGCTGGCAGACGGGAAAAAGGCCTGTCTGATCTCATCCCTGGGCAGCGGCGCGGCAGAGGATTTCGCGCCGTATCTGAACGGGAAGCTCGCCGTCTGCGGCGATATCCTGCGCGATCCCGCGGCCGCAAAAGCTCTCGCCGGGTTTGACAGCGTCGTGCTCGTCGAAGAGAGAGGGACCTCTCTCCTCGATCAGATCGACGGCGAGGTGCAGCAGCTCCATGCGCTCGGCAAGGAGATCCTGGGCATCGTCCTGCTCTGAAGAACAAACCGCTTTTTCTCCGTCCGGAGCGGCTTTTCTGGCCGCTCCGGACGGTTTTTTTCTTAAGAATTATTCACGGGGCAAAGCCTTGATTTATTCATATTTGTCTATTACAATACGACAGCATTGCGCCTCTCCGGCGCCGATCATCTTTCCGGCCGGCTCTGCGCCGCCGGGGGAAACGAGGAAATTATGCTCAAGAAGAAAATATGGAAACCGTTCGCGGGAATCGTTTTTCTGATCACGCTGGCCTCGGCGGCCCTGGTGGCCTTCGCGCTGATCTATATCGACATCCTGCCTGAAAAATATCTGCTGCTCTTTCTCGCGTTCGAGGCAGGCGCGCTGCTCGTGGCCGCGCTGCTGCTGTACGTTGGCCTGCGCAGAAAGCGGAGCCGCGCGCGGCAGGTGAGGCGTGTGATCGGCTTTTTCCTCTGCATCCTGCTCGTCGCGGGCAATTTCTTCGCCGCCTCCGTTCTCGCGGATCTCGGCAGGACGAAGGAGGCCGTCGGCGACCGGCACGAGCATGTGGCGCTCGTCGGCGTATATGTTTTCCACAGCGACGCGGCGCAGACGCTTGCCGACACCGCATCGTACCGCTACGGCGTACTCGGCGGATTTGAAAAGGGAACTTCCGACTACGCCCTCTCCGAACTCGCGGGCAGGCTCGGCGGCGCGATCGACGCGCAGGAGTACGAGACGATCTCCGAGGCGGTCACCGCGCTGCGCGGCGGTTCCGTCCGCGCGCTGGCCGTAAACCAAAACTATCTGGATCTTCTCTCTGAGAGCGAGGACTTCGGAAGCCTTTCCGAAGAGCTTCGCCTGATCGAAACGCTTGAGGTCCCGCTGGGAGTGTCATCGGGCAGTGAAGAGGACAGCAGCAGCTCCGGCACGGGTACGAGTTCGTCCGCAGGGGCGCTCTTCGGGTCCCGTCTGCCCACAAAACCCGCGCGGTCTGAGCAGCCGTCCGCGGCCGAGAAGGTCGAAAAGGACAAGTGCATCGTCCTGTATCTCAGCGGCAACGATGCCCGGACAAGCGCTCTTACGACCGGACGCAGCGACGTGAACATCCTGATGCTCATCAACCCTGCGACGGATCAGATCCTGCTTCTCAACACGCCGCGCGATTACTATGTGCCGAATCCCGCCCTGGGCGGCGGCATGGACAAGCTGACACACTGCGGCCTCTTCGGCACCTATAATTCCATGGCGGCGCTCGAAGGGCTCTACGATGTTGAGATCGACAATTACTGCCAGATCAATTTCAGCGGCTTTATCAAGCTGGTCGACGCGCTGGGCGGGATCACGCTGGACAATCCCCGGGCGTTCTATTCTTCCTCCGGCTATTTCTTCCCGGAGGGCGAGATCACGCTTGACGGCGAGCATGCGCTGTCATACGGGCGCGAGCGCGACGCCTTCGGAGACGGCGACCTGGCGCGCGGACGCAATCTGATGCGCCTGATCACCGCCATGATCGACAAGGCCAAGGGCAGCGGAACGTCCCTGCTGACGAGCTATCCCGCTGTTCTGGAAAGCCTGGGAGACATGTTTGCCACAGATCTGAGCTCGGACGAGATCTCGGCGCTGGTAAAGCTCGCCATCCGCGATCTGAGCGAGTGGGAGGTGCTGTCGACCTCCGTGTCCGGCGACGGCGGGATCATGCGCACGGCGTCGGGCGGTGAAGTGCCCCTGTACGTGATGCGGCCCGACGTGGCGCAGGTGGAGCGCACTTCCGCGCTGCTCGACAGATTCCTTGCCGGCGAGCGGATCGAACAGGACGATCTCGGCTGAGCGGAAAAAAAATAGAGCCTGTGAACGACTGTGTTCACAGGCTCTTTTTTCGTATGGTCTCAGCTGCGGCAGACAAGCTCGCCGTTTTCCGCGTCGACGGTGATCGTCGCGCCCTCGGCGAGATCGCCGGAGAGGATCGTGCGGGCCAGGAGCGTTTCGACGCTGCTCTGCAGATACCGCCGCAGCGGCCGCGCGCCGTAGAGCGGATCATAGCCGCGCTCGATGATGAGGCTCTTGGCCGCCCCGGTCAGCTCCAGCTTCAGCGAGCGCTCGGCGAGGCGGGCGCGCAGCGAGGCGATCATGATGTCAATGATGCCGTCAAGATTCTCCCGCGTCAGCGGACGGAAGAAGATCGTCTCGTCAAGGCGATTGAGAAATTCCGGACGGAAGGCGCGGCGGAGCTCCGCCGTGACGGCGGCCTTGGCTTCCTCGGAGATCTCGCCGTCCGGCGTGATGCCGTCGAGCAGATAAGAGCTGCCGAGGTTGGAGGTCAGGATGATGATCGTGTTCTTGAAGTCCACGGTGCGGCCCTGCGAGTCGGTGATGCGGCCGTCGTCGAGGATCTGCAGCAGGATGTTGAACACGTCCGGATGGGCCTTTTCGATCTCGTCGAAGAGCACGACGCTGTAAGGCTTTCTCCGTACGGCCTCGGTCAGCTGGCCGCCTTCGTCATAGCCGACATATCCCGGAGGCGCGCCGATCAGACGCGAGACGGAGAATTTCTCCATATACTCGGTCATGTCGATGCGCACGATGTTGTGCTCGTCGTCGAACAGGCTCGCAGCCAGGGCTTTGGCCAGCTCGGTCTTGCCGACGCCCGTGGGCCCCAGGAAGAGGAACGAGCCGATGGGGCGGTTCGGGTCCGCGATGCCGGCGCGCGAGCGCAAAATCGCCTCGGTGACCTTCTGCACGGCCTCGTCCTGGCCCACGACGCGCTGATGCAGCGTCTCGTCCA
>CAMHER010000069.1 GCA_946184215.1 uncultured Clostridia bacterium
CAGCAGGAAGCGGAAGGAATTACATATGAACGAGAGCCAATGCACTAGAAAACCCAGAAAGCTTGAACATTGGAAGAAAATAGGGTTTATTATCGGCCTTTATGACCTGCTCGCCGTCAGCGCGTCCTATTTTTTTGCGCTGTTGCTGCGCCATGATTTTCGGTTTTCTCTGATCAACCCGGAATATGTGGAGACCTGGGAGCGTTTTACGCCGATTTACGCGATTGCCTGTCTTGTCGTCTTCATGCTGCTGGGGCTTTATAAGAGTATTTGGCGCTTCGCCGGCCTCAATGAGTTTTACAGGATACTGATTGCTTCCCTCTCTATGTCGTTGGTGCATGTAGCGGCAACACTTGTGTTTTATATCCGCATGCCGATTTCCTATTATATGATCGGTGCTTTGGTCCAGTTTGTTTTGTTGCTTGCTATTCGTTTTTCGTACAGGATCTATCTTTCTTTTTTCCCCAAAAACGGAAAGAGGAACAAAGACAGGATCATGCTGATCGGCGCCGGATCGGCGGGGCAGATGATTCTGCGCGACATATTGGAAAACCGCGAGGAAGGAAAAGTTGTCTGCATCATCGACGACAACACCAATAAATGGGGGCGCTATGTTGACGGCGTACGTGTCGTCGGGGGACGGGAATCGATCCTGGAGAGCGTTGAAAAATACCATGTAAATAAGATCTTTATTGCGATCCCCAGTGCTACAATGGCGCAGAGGCGAGATGTTCTGAGCATCTGCAACGAAACGGGATGTGAGATCAAAAACCTTCCCGGCATGTATCAGCTTTTTTCCGGCCAGGTGACGGTCAAAGAACTGAAAGATGTCTCAATCGAAGATCTTCTCGGCCGAGACCCGATCAAACCGGACATGGATGAGGTGTTCCGGTTTATTAACGGGAAAACCGTTATGGTTACGGGAGGCGGCGGCAGTATTGGCTCGGAGCTTTGCCGCCAGATTGCCGGCCACAGTCCCCGCAGACTGATAATTTTTGATGTTTACGAAAACAACGCCTACGACATCCAGCTTGAACTGCGCGAAGAGCATCCGGAACTTGATCTTGTTGTTTTGATCGGTTCTGTGCGCGACAGCCGGAGAATGTATCAGGTCTTTGACGATTACCGGCCCGACATTGTCTACCATGCAGCCGCCCACAAGCATGTGCCGCTGATGGAGGACAGCCCCTGCGAGGCAATCAAGAATAACGCTATCGGTACCTATAAAACGGCGTATGCTGCGATGATGCACGGCTGTCAGCGCTTCGTGCTGATCAGCACGGACAAGGCTGTGAACCCGACCAATATCATGGGCGCCAGCAAGCGCCTGTGCGAGATGATCATTCAGAGCTTTGACGCAAAAATCAAGGCGGGCAAGGCCAGCGAGATCCCGCAGATCTATATGCACCGGGGACTGGAGTATGCCGACAAGAAGGGTGACGGTGAGATATTCCGGAACATCAAAACCGAGTTTGTAGCCGTTCGCTTTGGAAATGTTTTAGGCTCGAACGGTTCGGTGGTCCCCATTTTCAAGCGTCAGATCGAAAAGGGCGGGCCTGTCACGGTCACGCATCCGGATATCATTCGCTATTTTATGACAGTACCGGAGGCAGTCAGCCTTGTCATGCTCGCAGGAACCTATGCAAAAGGCGGGGAGATTTTTGTCCTCGACATGGGCAGCCCCGTTAAGATCGACACGCTCGCCAGAAACCTGATCCGGCTTTCCGGACTGAAGCCGGATGTGGATATCAAAATCGAATACACGGGCCTTCGCCCCGGCGAAAAGCTGTATGAAGAAAAACTGATGGCAGAGGAAGGTCTCAAAACGACAGAAAACAAACTGATCCATATCGGCTGCCCGATCCCCTTTGACACGGACCGCTTTCTTGTGGAGCTGGGCGAACTGATTGAGGTCGCCTATCGCAACGACAAGCAGATCAGAACGGCTGTTGAAAAGATCGTTCCGACTTATCACCCGACCTATAACGGCCAGCGAATCCTTCCGGACCCTGTCGTAGAAGAACAAAAGCCGGCACAAGAGGAAAAGGCAGCGGCATTGGCAAGATGACGACACGCCGATGTTTTGCGTGCTATCCTCCTGCTGTCGATTTAGCACTGAAGGAATCGGAAAATACGCATACAAACAAATTGTGATTCAGCCCTGCTCGAAAATGAGAGTTTTGTCTCATTTCCGAGCAGGGCTCTTGCTTAGTATTCAACCTGATTTCAAAGTGTCGTCCTTATGCCTGATAAAGAGCTTTTTATCAGGATCTGATCAGCTTGCGAGAGGGATCTGCTTGCCCGCGTGATCGATGCTTGTCGGGCCATCCAAAAGAAGCTCAGATACGGGGACGATTGTATAGCCCTTACTTTGCAGCCATTCAAGAATACGGGGAAGCGCTTCGGGCGTATGCTCGGCGGCATTATGAAACAGCACGATGCTTCCGCTCTCCACACGCTTGATGACGCGCTCATAGATTTCATCCGCGCTGATGCCCTTCCAGTCCAGGCTGTCTACGGACCACTGGATCGCGGTCATCCCCTGGCTGCTGACAGTTTGAATGACATGGTCGTCGTACTCCCCATAGGGACAGCGGATAAGCGTTGGCTCGATCCCGGTGCTGGCCGCGATCTTGCGATTTGCCTCCTGAAGGTCAGCGGCGATTTCGTTGGCACTCATCATGGAAAAGTGGTCATGATGAGAAGAATGGCTCATGACTTCATGTCCTGCCTCATGAAGGGCTTTGACCGAATCGGGATACTTTTCGGCCCAGTCGCCTACGACAAAAAAAGTCGTATGGATACCATAGCTTGAAAGAATATTGATAAGTGTTCCGGTATCCTCATTTCCCCAGGCTGCGTCGAAGCTGATGGCAATTTTCTTGTCATCACGTTCCACACAGTAGATCGGCAGCTGGCGCTGTGTCGCCGAAGCTCCTATAATGGTTGGGCTGTTTACCGTCCAGAGAATCAGGACAGCTGCTGCCGCAGTTCCGAGAATAGAGAGCAGCTTTCTCCTTTCACGAATCAAGAAACGAATATTTGCCAATGTCATCACCCCTCTCTTCAGCATATGTGATGCAGAGATAGCTTAGAAGGAGATCATGTGTCTGCCGAAATGCACAGGCGGCATAAAGAAAAAAACTATACCATTTCAGAAAGAAATACGATATAATACAAAGACAGACAACGAATTCGGCAAAAAGTGCTCTTCGTACAGTTCTATCTCACAGAAGCGGCGGGCCTGCCGCGGCTCCCAAACGCCCACTGGCAGCTTTGGGCATGTTCCAAGGTTCACGGTTTTTCCACAGAGGCTGATCGTTTCCGCTCGGGTCGATACTGTACTGCACAGAAAAAACATTTTATCAAGAGGGATGACTATGAAATCCGATATCATCATGTTAACCAACGAAGGAACCGGTATAAGAGAATCCATCGAACAAGCGGTGTCGTCAGCCGCCTATCGGGGACTGAACAACAAGGAAACGCTTCGCCTTCGGCTGCTTTCGGAGGAAATGCTTGGTATGCTCAGAGAAATCGCGGGCAAAACTGAAGCTAGATTCTGGGTGGAATCTGAGGGGAAAAAGTTTCAATTACACATGCTTGCCTGTCCGCAGATAACGGAGCCTATGCGAAAGGAGCTTCTTTTGGTCTCTTCAAGCGGGAAGAATGCTGCCGCTGTTGGCGTAATGGGAAAACTTCGCGATATCTTTGAACGGGCCTTTGACGCCTCTGAGATCGGAGATCAGAACAGCTATTACATGCAGGGACTGCTTCTTTCGGCAAGCGCGGAAGGCATTGATCCGCTGGTTTATTCTGCCAATGCGAATATGGTGACATGGTCGATGCAGAAGTTCAAATCCACGGTAAAAGAGGAAAAAGAAACGAGCGAAGAGGCCCTTGAGGAATGGGACGAGCTGGAAAAATCCATCATTGCCAATTTGGCCGATGAAGTCAGAATAGCTATCCGCGGCAACAAAGTGGAAATGACGGTGTATAAAGACTTTGGCGGGAAATAAACCGCGCAAAAGGAATCCGATACGGTGAACGATAAAAGTCAAAACTTAATTTAGGAGGATACATATCATGCTTAACATTGAGAAGAAGAAAGAAGGATCCAAACTGGAGCTGGTTCTGGCCGGCCGGCTGGATACGACCACCGCTCCGGAACTGGAGAAGGAACTGAAGGCTTCTCTTGACGGCGTTGACGAGCTTGTTTTTGACATGGCTTCTTTGGAGTACATTTCTTCCGCAGGACTTCGCGTGCTGCTTTCTGCGCAGAAAATCATGAATAAGCAGGGGACGATGAAGGTCCTGCACGTGAACGAGACGATCATGGAGATCTTTGAGGTAACAGGCTTTTCGGATATCCTTGTGATCGAATGAAAATTATACGAGGGATCAAGCTCGGCGGTCTTCAGCAGAAAATCTTTAATCTGATGCTGGTTTTCATTGTTGCTTTGATTGGCGTCTATGCTGCGGTATCTGTTTACCAGCAAAAGAATCTTTCGGCAGTCGTGGAAGAAGCCAATTATGAGCAGCAATCGTCCATCACAACGGTATCGGAAGAGACAATGAAAGCTGTGCTGGATACATCCATGTCGCGTACAACAGCGCTTCAGGCTTATATTGCGAACGATCTCTTTGCCGATGTACAGGCGGATGTGCTGACGCTGCAGGCTTTCGCGGAAGAATTGTTTGAACATTCGGAATTTTTTCCCGCGCATCCGTTCTTCGAACCGGATGCCGCCAAGGACGGTATTGCGTCTGTGCAGATGCAGCATGAGGCGGATGTAGACCCGGAAAGATCTGAAACACTGGGGCTTGTTGCCAATATGAGCGAGATCATGCTGGCCATGTTTGAAAGCTCTGACAAGCTCAGCTCCTGCTTTGTGGCGACTGCGGACGGCTGCATCCTGTATGTGGACGACCGCTCCGGCAGCTATTTTACAGAGAGCGGCGAAGTCGTTTCCTTCGAGGTCCGGCACAGACCATGGTTTATCCGTGCTGCGGAAGAGAAAAAACTGATCTTCACAGGCGTTGAGCTGGATGCTTTTACGGATATTCCTGGGGTCGTCTGTGCTGCGCCCGTCTACCATGAGGGAAAGCTTGTTGCGGTAGTCGGAGCCGATATTTTCCTCACAGCTATCAGCGATTATGTCAGAGAAACGGCCTCGGAGGGCGGATTTCTCTGTGTGGTGAACGATAAAGGACAGGTCCTTTTTTCTCCGGAACAGGACGGCCTGTTCAAGGCAGAGCCCTCCGGCAATGCGCCTGATTTGCGTAAGAGCGACAATGCAGAGCTTGCGGCATTCATCTCGCAGGCGCTTAAAGAGCGTACCGGACTGAAACTGATCGAGATTGACGGAAAAGAGTATTATCTGATCGGCGCGCCCATGGAGACACTGGGCTGGACAGTATTGACTGTCGTGGAGAAAGAGCTCACACATCAGCCGACAGACACCATGCTGGCACGGTATGACGAGATCAACGCTGTGGCTATGGCAAATTTCGAGGAGGGTTCCAGACACTCCGTGCAGACCGTTCTTGTGCTGACGGTGATTGTAGTCGTGCTTGCCATTGTTGGCGCGCTTTTTCTGGCGGGCCGCGTAGTCAAGCCTCTGGAACATATGACAAAGCGTATCAATTCTCTGAGCGGGAACAATCAGAGCTTTGAGATGGAGGATAGCTATCGCACGGGCGATGAGATCGAGATCCTGGCGGAGTCTTTTGCGACTCTTTCCAAACGTACGCGCAATTATATTGCGCAGATCACACAGATCACGGCGGAAAAAGAACGCATCGGCACGGAATTGGCGCTGGCGACCAGAATCCAGGCAGATATGCTTCCCAATATTTTCCCGGCTTTTCCGGAACGCCCCGAGTTTGATATCTATGCAACGATGACGCCGGCCAAGGAAGTCGGCGGGGATTTCTATGATTTTTTCCTGATTGATGAGACACATCTCGGAATTGTGATTGCCGATGTTTCCGGTAAAGGCGTGCCCGCGGCGCTCTTTATGATGATCTCCAAAATTCTGGTACAGAACAGCGTTTTGACCGGCCTCAGCCCTGCTGAGGCCCTGAGGACTGTCAACAACCAGATCTGCTCAAATAACCGGGAGGAAATGTTTGTTACGGTCTGGCTCGGCATTCTGGATACCGAAACGGGAAAGATTACGGCGGCAAACGCCGGACACGAGTACCCTGTTATGCTGAAAGCCGGCGAGCAGTTTGAACTGGTCAAGGACAAGCACGGCTTCGTTATCGGCGGCATGGACGGAATTGAATACAGGGAATACGAACTGACGCTCACACCGGGTTCAAAGCTTTTCCTCTACACAGACGGTGTTCCTGAGGCGATAAATGCGAGCAATGAGATGTTTGGAACGGAGAGAATGCTCACTGCGCTGAACAGCGAACCTTCCGCCACCCCGGAGACTATTCTGAAAAACGTCAGAGAAGCTGTGGACCGCTTTTCAATGGACGCAGAGCAGTTTGACGATATGACAATGCTTTGCGTGGAATACAAAGGAGCTGAAAACATGTGCAAATGCAGCAAAGAGCTTGTGGTTCCGGCTGAGATCGAAAAGCTTCCCGAGGTCCTCGCCTTCATCGAAAGCCAGTTGGATGAGATGGAATGCCCCGTGAAGGCACAGATGCAGATCTCTGTTGCGTCTGAAGAGGTCTTTGTCAACATTGCAAACTATGCCTATAAGCCCGGTTCGGGGACGGCAGCGGTACACGTGATGCATACCACGGATCCCGCTATGGCGGCCATTACCTTTATCGACAGCGGCACGCCGTTCAATCCGCTGGAGAAGGATGACCCGGATATCTCCCTTTCCGCGGAAGAGAGGGAAATCGGCGGGCTTGGTATTTATATGACAAAAAAGACCATGGACGACGTTAGCTATGAATATAAAGACGGGCAAAACCGACTGACCATTATCAAACGGTTTTAGGAAAGCTTTGCTCAGTCTCTTTCCAGGAAAACCAAAGCAACCGGGACACGATTGCCGGAAACAGCGGAAACGGGGAGTGAGAGTCTCCGTTTCCGCTTTGGGCATATACAGCCGCAGACAGAGTGACGAGAGAAAAAAGAGAGGAAATCTCATGGATTACAGAAACTACAAGCCGATGGATCCGTCAGGCTTTGTGCTTTTGGCCGATTATATTCCGGGCATTGTACAGGAGATCCGCTATTACTCCACCTACAATTTTGTGGGCGAGCGGATAGACGGTTATGAAGAGCCTGTTGCACTTCTGACAAAAGAAGCAGCCAGAGCGCTCAAAACTGTGGCCAATGAGGTGAATGTACAGGGCTATCGGCTGAAGATTTATGACGCCTACCGTCCGGCCGGGGCGGTGCGGCATTTCGTTTTGTGGGGCATTGAGGATCTGGATCTGCGCATGAAGCCATATTTTTATCCGGATCTGGAAAAGCAGGAACTGTTCAAACGAGGTTACATCGCAAGCCAATCCTCCCATAGCCGGGGAAGCGCTGTCGACCTGACCTTACTGGATATGCGAACAGGCAGAGAAGTGGACATGGGCAGCCCCTTTGATCTCTTCAGCGAGATATCCCATCCGGATTCCCGGGCTGTGACGGAGGAGCAGTTTGCCAACCGGATGTTTTTGCAGCGTATCATGATGCGGAACGGCTTTCAGCCTATCGACTGTGAATGGTGGCATTTTTCTCTGAAGGAGGAGCCTTACCCGGATGTTTATTTTGAGTTTCCCGTCTCGATGAGCTACCTCAAGCGATAAGAATCGGGAGAGAAGTATGGAAAACAGACAAGAGATAGAGAGACGTCTGCGAAAAAGCCAGAACAATCTGGTCGTGATCGGCTATGGTGTGATCGCTTTTGGCGTTTGGAGTGTTATAAAGACCGTCTTGTACACAGCCCTGAACACCGACATAAATATGCTCTCCTCCGAGGAGGAAACGGTTTCTGTCGTGATGTTCTGGATCATGATGTTCATCTTTTTGGCATTTGAATTGTCACTTCGCCTGTATGTGGGATTCTCTGCTGTGTACGAGGGACGGGGCAGGAAAAAACGATTCGGGTATATCATTCTTGCTCTGCTGATGGCACTGACAAGCTTTGCACTTGTCGCCGCCAACTTGGCAGCTTTCGGAAGCGATGAATCCCCAGGGAAAACGGTTGTGACGATTATCGTGGAAGCGAGCTCCAGTATCATGCTCATAGAAATGGCGATATTTGCTGTACGGGTCAAGCGGCTTGGCAGAAAGCTGGCAGAACAGGAGAACTGACATGCAGTTGGATTTTCATTATTATGCCACCTATTGCGCCGCTTACCTTGCAGGGTACAGCCATGAAGAGAGCATGAGCATCTGCTACAGTGCGCAGTTTGTGGATGTGTGTTCTGCGACGTTGTTGTCAAAGCTTCGGGCGCCGCTCGCCGCGGCAACAACACAGCTGCCTATGGAAATGGCGGATGCGCGGACGGACCTGATCGGCCTTCAGAATATCACCCGTATCTGGGCATCATTCCACTTTCTGCCGTATGATCTGTATGCGGAAAAAAAGGGGTGCTCAAAACGGTATCGGAACAAATATCGTCTGATCTGCAAGCCCAATGGCAAGCTGTTAGCTGATACAATCGAACTTGCCAGGGGCGGCAGTCTGCAGGCGGTCGGCCTTGCCATGCATGTGCTGGCGGATACCTGGGCCCACAGTTACTTCGCCGGGACGCCGTCTCTCGTGATCAATAATACGAATTATCACTTCTATGAATTTCTGCCAGGCGGAACAGAACGGGCGGTCAGCTTCCAGCATAATCCTACCGCGCCGGACGACCTGGAGAGGGGAATTTATACAAACA
>CAMHER010000070.1 GCA_946184215.1 uncultured Clostridia bacterium
CATTGCGCTCAGAACAGCTTCCATGCGCCCGTTTCACACTCGCCGTGCTCATTTTCGCCGAGCGTGATGACATCGCCGCTCTCTGTGACGAAGGCATAGTGCGTCCCGCCCGCGGCCATGGCGCGGATGTCCCGCAGCGCGGAGACATCATATTCCTCGCCCGCCCGGAAAAAGGCGGCGTGGACGCGCCCCTGCGCGTCGAGGCCCAGGACGGCGTTGGCCGAGGCCGCGGCGGCTATGATATCCGTCCAGTCTGAAAGCCCGGCGGCGGCGCACACCGCGCTGCCGTCGGCGCGCAGGCCCACGGCATAGCCCGTGTTCACCGCGATATCCACCAGCTCGTGCAGCTCCTCCGAGCGCGCGCTCTCGTGCGAGAGGAGGGCGTCGCCGCCCTCCCGCAGCGCGGCAAGCGCGTACGACCCGCCCGAGATCGCCGTGATCTTTGTCCAGTCGTCAAGCATGTAATAGTCGTTGAAGCCGCAGGCGACGACCGTGCCGTCGCGCTTTAATCCGAAGGTGGCCCAATCCGCCGCCGTCACGGCGACGATGTCGCGCCAGTCCCCCACGTCGCACTGGCCCTCGTCGTTTCTTCCCGCGGCAATGACCGTCCCGTCCTCCAGAAGGCCGACCGTGTGGTACGCCCCGGCGCAGATTTGTTTGACGCTGTGCCAGGCGGACACCTGACATTGTCCGAAGCTGTCGTCCCCGCAGGCGAGGACCGTTCCGTCGTTTTTCAGCGCCGCCGTGTGATAAAAGCCCACGGCCACGATCCCCCGGGGCAGCGCTTCGCGTTTTTCCGCGAGCGCGGCGCGGCGGCTCACTTCCTCCGGCGAGAGATAGTGCGCCGCGGCATAGCCCGCTTCGAGGTCCCGGCTGCCGCAGAGCGTCTCGGCAAGGCTCAGCGCCCGCTCGCGGGCATCGGCGTAGTCGCCGAGCTTATACAGGAGCAGAAAGCTTTCGGCCGTTCTGCCCGCCTCGGCGAGAGCGACCGCGTTTTTGTAGCGGGCCCGGCGGGCCTTTTCCGCGGCGTCGGCATAGGTGCCGAGAGCGTCGAACAGTTCCGCGGCCCTGTCGTAGACCCCCGCTTCCAATGCCGCGGAGGCCGCCCCGTAGCGCGCTGCGGCATAGCCCTCCGCCGCGCCGTCGTAATCGCCCAGCGCGGCAAAGAGCGTCGCCGCCTCGTCCCAATTCTCCGCAGCCAGGGCCTCGTCTGCCGCCGCACGGCGGCAGCGCAGCATGTAAGCGTTTCGCAGCTCCTCGTCCCGGAGCTTCTCGCTCAGCGCCGCGGCGCGGGCGACATTGCCGCGCTCCAGCGCCTTTTCGATCCGTGCCGGGCGGCTGTTCTCCGCCGCGGCGGCAAAGCACAGCGCCGCGCCGAGGGCCAGCGCGAAGGCGATGGTGGCGATCAGAATGGCCTGCAAGACCGTTTTTCTCTCGTTCATTTTCCCCGCCCTCCTTCAAGACACAGTGGCGGAGTCGAGAAAGCGCTCCAGCCGCCAGGAGAACACCGGCCCGTTGAAGGAGGTCCACTGGCAGGTGATGATATAGACGTCGTCGATGTCGTACTGCTCCATGTAATCCCGGATGCTCGCCCCCACCAGGGAGACATTGTAGTTGGCGTTGCGCAGGTCGGTCTGCAGGACCGAATCGTAGTACGGGAAAAGGTAGTAGGCCATGGCGAAGGCATAGCTGTCGGAAATGATCAGCGCATTGCGCCCGGTGTGGAAGCCGGTCTCGAACAGGCGGTAGGGGCCCTTTGCGCCGCCGAGGTACATCGTATAGCCGTGGTGGACAAAGTCATACAGCTCGGTGGGCGCCTTCTCCGTCAGGTGCGTGACGATCGAAGCCCGCACGGGAGAGATCACCCGCGGCACCATCAGGTTTTCCCGGTCGATGGTCATGCTCTGCAGCTGTTCGGGTGTAAAGGGGCCGCTGCGCAGGCTGTCGCGCAGATAATATTCATAATCGTAAAAGCCCGTGGGGGCATAGCCGAGATCGTCCAGGAATGCGTTCGACACGCGCCAGGCCGTTTTGACGTACCAGTGCAGGTCGCTGGTGGAAAACATGGCCCCCTCGTCCCGCCAGGGCTCCAGGATCTTCGGAACGCTGTAAATCTTCGCGCCGCGGGAAAGCAGCGGCTGCATCGCCTCGTCCATATCATAACCCCAGTCGGCATAGCGGTGGCTGTCCAGCACCTCGTTGGCCACGTCCGAGGCGGGCGAGTTGACAAGAAAGACCCGTCCGTTCTCCCCCAACGCTTCGCGGTAGCGGTTGACGACCCCGGCCACATAGGCCACAGTCTGGGGCGTGTATTCCTCGATGATCTGCTTTCCTCCGTCCCTGCGCACGAACCAGAGGGCGGCGCCCTGCGCCTGCGCGGCGGGAAGCGCGGCGCTCTGCGTCTCGGCCGCCGGGTCTTCTGCCGGGGTGGAAAGCGGGGCGGCCGACGTCTCGGGCGCCTCGTCGCCGATCATGCCAAGCTCGGCGTCAAAGGTCTTCCGGGCCTCGGCCTGCTTGTCCGCCTTTCCGAAAACGCCTGTCAGGGTGTTGGACAGGGCAATCATCTCCTCCCGCGCCGGGAAGGCATCGGAGAGATACTTCTCAAACTCCTCCATAAACTGCCCAGAGGCGAGCGAGGAAGCGCTCAGCTCCGGAAAGGGCTGAAGATTGCGGTTCTCCTTCTCGGAAAAGCCGCCGGCCTTGTCGGCGAGAAGCAGCAGGAAAAGCCCCAGCGTCAGCGAGGTGAGCAGCAGGATATAGTTTTCGGCAAACAGCAGGATCTTCTTCATACCGAAACTCCGTTCAAAAGCGGAAATAGATAAAGGGGTTGTAGCTCTGTCCAACCAGGAAGATCAGGGACAGGGCAAAGAGCAGCGCCGCGGCCACGCCGCGCACGATGCTCAGCGTCCGCTCGCCGCCGGGGCGGGCAAGCAGAGCCCGCTCCGCCGCCGGTACCACGGGCAGCGAGCAGAGGAAGGCGACAAGGGGAAAAACGGTATAGCGCCGCACGACCTGCGCTGTCGCCGCGTCGCACAGCGGCAGGGCGGCAAGTCCGCTCTCCGTCCGCACAACGCCCGCGAGAGCGCGCAGCGTATCTCCCAGCACGGCGAGATCCGTCTCATAGAAGATCGCCCAGCCGATCATCGCGACCACAAAGGTCACGGCCCAGCGCAGCGCCCGGGGCGTTCGGTCGATCAGGCCCTTGAGCACATAGCGCTCTGCTATGAGCAGCACGCCGAAGTACAGGCCCCACAGCATAAAGTTCCAGGCCGCGCCGTGCCAGAAGCCCGTCAGCGTCCAGACGATCAGCAAATTCAAAATGGTGCGTGCCGTTCCCCGGCGATTGCCGCCCAGGGGGATGTACACATAGTCCCGGAAGAAGCTGCCGAGCGAGATATGCCAGCGGCGCCAGAATTCCGTTGCCGAAAGGGAGACATAGGGATAGTTGAAGTTTTCCTTATACCGGAAGCCCAGCACCCGTCCCAGGCCGATGGCCATGTCCGAATAGGCCGAAAAATCGAAATAGATCTGCAGCGTATAGAGAAAGGCGTGGTACCAGGCGCCAAGCAGGCTCGCCGCGCCGCCGTGGGGCAGCGCCTCCACCGCCGCGCCGCAGAGGTTGGCCAGCAGCACCTTTTTCGCAAGGCCGGTGATGAAGCGGCCGAGACCCGCATTGAAGTCCTCCAGGCTCGTTTTTCGCTCGTCCAGCTGATGCTCGATATCGGCGTACTGCACGATAGGCCCGGCGATCAGCTGCGGGAAGCAGCTGACGTACAGCAGCAGCTTCCAAAAGCTTTTCTGTACCCCCACCTTGCCGCGGCAGACGTCGATCGTATAGGTCAGCACCTGGAAGGTGTAGAAGGAAATGCCGATGGGCAGACGGATCTGCGGCACCGTGACGGAGAGGGAGAAAAGAGCGGCCAGGTTTTCCAGCAGGAAAGCAAAATACTTAAAATAGCCCAGCAGCGCCAGGGACACGCCCACGCCGACGGCGCAGGCGGCTTTTCTTTTCCGCGGCTCCTGCGAAGCGCCGATGAGGCGTGCGCAGGCATAGTTCACCGCCGTCGAGGCGAGCATCGCCAGCACGCACACCGGCTCGCCCCAGGCGTAGAACAGCAGAGACGCGCAAATCAGGACCGCATTTTTCCCCTTCAGCCCCGGCGCAAGAAAGTACAGCAGCAGCACGACGGGCAGGAAGAGCAGCAGAAAGGTCATGCTTGAAAAGACCACTTATCCCGCCTCCCTATCAACGTGAATCGCCTCATTATAATACGCTTTGCCTGTGTTTTCCAAGCCCTTTTCGTAAAAAAAGCACCCCGCCCGAGGCGGGGTGCTTGCGGAAAGATCAGTTGTCGGCGCGGTTATAGCCGTTTTTCATGTGCTCGCTGGATACGAGCAGGACCTTGCCAAGCGTGTCGGTGCTCTGCTCCCGGGCCATTTTGCACAGCTTCTCGTTGGCCTCGGCGGCAAGGGAGAAGTCGCCCGTCTCGGCCATGCGGCGGTCATACTCGCGCACAAGCTTTCGGCCACGGGTCATGACGGCGTTTTCATAGCGCTCGATCTGCTGGATGCAGCCGGCGTAGTCGTGGTCGGCCAGGGCGCCGATCAGGCGGCTGGCCCAGTAGAAGTTCTCGGTCGAGACATCCATGGTCACGTCTGTGAGATACTTCGGCAGCTTTGGAACGTTGGGATAAACCGGCAGCAGCGCGTCAAAGGCCGTGGAGCCGAAGCAGATCCACTCCAGCCCCCGGATCGCCTCCGGCACGCCGGGGCGGATCTGACAGATCGAGGTGACGCCCGTGCGGTTGATGCCGATGGAGCGGTACCTGCCCCTCTTGCCGGTGTCATGGCTGGAATAGGGGTTGTAGTCCGTGCCCTGATAATGGCCGGAGAGAAGGTATTTCACATCCTCCACCGCCACCTTGCGGTCCGGCACGAAGGACCAGGGGATGTTGTCGCTCTCGGGCGTGAACTCGGCGCCGTCGCCCTCCCAGCGGTGGGAGTACGGCGTGAGATAGCGGCCCATAAACCAGGCGCGCGGGGTGTTGTAAATATGGTCCATGTCGGTGTGGGAGCCGAAGATATCGCGGGGATTGAAACGGCCGTTCTGGTTGAGATCCAGATCATTGTCCGCGATAAACTCCCGCAGATCCTTTGAGCAGAGATGTGCTCTCCCCTCGCCCAGCGCGTCGTCGAGATCGAAGGCGTCCATCCCGAACTGATTGGGGTTGACGACGACCACGTCGTCCGGCACGCGGCGCGCCATCCAGTGGTGCCCGCCGATGGTCTCCATCCACCAGACCTCGTTCTCGTCGTTGAAGGCAATGCCGTTGGACTCGTAGGTGCCGTAAGTCTCCAACAGCTCCGCCAGGCGCTCGACGCCCTCCCGGGCGCTGCGGATATAAGGCAGGACGAGCACGACGATATCCTCCTCGCCGATGCCGCCCGGAACTTCTTTTTTGCGGCCCGCGGCCTTCTGCAGCTCGACAAGCGGATCGGCCGCGAGCACGCGGGGATTGGAGGTGATGGTCTCGGTGGCGGTCATGCCCACGTTCGCCGCGTTGATGCCCGTGGCGGCCCAGATGCCGTTTTTCGGATCCACGCTGGGGCAGGCGGTATAGCGCATGGGGTTTTCCGGCAGCGGGATCGAGACATGGGACAGGACGCTTTTGTATGTTTTCTTCTGATCCTTCAGCTCCACCACGATCATCTTTTTGACATCGAAATGCCCGTCGTCCGTGCGGGCGATCATCGTCGAGCGGTCGTTGGACGCAGCCTTGCCGACCAGAACGGTTGTGCAGGACATGGGTTTTTCCTCCTTGTTTCGATTGCTTTCGCCATGCATCATAGCACATTTCCTCTGTCGGTACAATGCCTTTTCCCCCTTCGCGTCACGCTCTTCTCCCGTTTTCCGGCGTTGTCAGCGCGGGAAAAACGTGCTATGCTGTGCTCAAGACCGATTAACGGGAGATACCATATGGACGAGAACAAGAAAAATTCTTCCGAAAACGAAAAGGCGCCGGAGCAGGTCGTCTTTCTCTCGCCGGAATTTTGGCAGGCCGCGCAGCAGAAGCAGGACCGTCTCGGCGCGATCCGCGCCGCTGCCGAGAGCGGCGACACGGCGGCTCTCTTCGAGCTGGGTGTCTATTCGCTGGGCGAACTGGGCGGAACGCCGCGCAGCGCCGACGAGGCCTTTCGCTGCCTCTCGCAGCTGCCGCGCGACAACGCGGCGGGGCTTTTTTATCTCTCCTACTGCTATGATATGGGCGTTGGCACGGCTCGCGACGAAAAAAAGGCCGCCGAGCTGCTGGCTGCCTCGGCCGAACTGGATTACGCCCCCGCGATCAGCGCGCTGGGACTGTGCTATGAAAACGGCCGCGGCGTGGAGCGCGATGAGAAAAAGGCCGCGGAGCTCTATGCCCGCGCCGCCGAGCAGGATTATCCCCCCGCCATCTGCAACCTGGCGGTGTGTTACCGCGCCGGCATCGGCGTGGAGCAGGATCTCGTCCGCGCCGCCGCGCTCTTTTCCCGCGCCGCCGAGCTGCATTTCCCGCGGGCGCAGCATCTGCTGGGCGTGTGCTATGAGTTCGGCGAGGGCGTGCCTCTCGATCTGAAAAAGGCCTTCCTGCTCTATGAGGAGGCGGCCCGGGCGAACTACCCCGAGGGCATCTGCTCGCTGGGCGTGATGGTCTTCAATGGCCGGGGCACGGACGAAGACCGGGAAAAGGCCTTTTCCCTCTTCCGTCAGGCGGCCGACATGGGCCTCGCGCGGGCGCAGTTCATCACGGCCCGCTGCTATGACAACGGCGACGGGGTGGAGCGCAGCGCCGAGGAGGCCTTTCGCTATTACGTTCTCGCCGCCGAGGGCGGGCACAGCGACGCGATGTTTCTCGCGGGGCTGTGCTGCGCAGCCGGCCAGGGCACCGAGCGCGACCCGGCGCGGGCCGCCGCCTTCTGGCAGCGAGGCGCCGAGGCGGGAAACCTGCGCGCGATGGCGCATCTCGGCGTCTGCTATGAGGCCGGGCGCGGCGTGGAAGAGAACATGGAAAAAGCCGTCGCGCTGTACCGCAAGGCCGCCGAGGGCGGCGGAGCCGAAGGCCAGTGTGATCTCGGCGCGCTCTACCGCGACGGCGTGGGCGTGGAGCAGGACGACGAAAAGGCCGTGGAGCTGTTTGAAAAGGCGGCGGCGCAGGGTCTGCCGCGCGCGCAGTTCCTGCTGGGGCTGCACTGCGAGGTCGGCCGCGGGATCGAAAAGGACCGCGAAAGGGCCGCCTCGCTCTACCGCGCCGCTTCCGCCCAGGGCTATGCGCCCGCGACAAGGGCGCTTGGCGTGTGCTATGAGTGCGGCATCGGCGTAGAGACGAACATGGAGCGCGCGCTCGGTCTGTATGCCAGGGCCGCCGAGGCTGACGACACGCTTGCAATGCTGTATCTCGCCAACATGTACTTTGCCGGACGCGGCACCGCCGTTGAGCCGGAAAAAGCCTCCGCGCTGTATCGGCGGGCGGCTGAGGCGGGCAGCGCAAGCGCGGCCTGCCATTACGCCTATTGTCTGGAAAAGGGCATCGGGCTGGAGAAGGATCCCGCCGGAGCGCTCGAATGGTATCGGCGCGCGGCCGATGAGGGCGACGCGACCGCGGCCTATAATTTCGCCGGGCTCACCGAAAGCGGCACGGGCTGTCAAAAGGACCCGGCGCTGGCCGCGCAGTATTATGAAAAGGCCTATGCCCTGGGCGATCAGAAGGCCGCCGGAAAGCTTGCCGAGCTCTACCGCACGGGCCGCGGTGTCAAGCGCGACCGGAAAAAGGCGGCGGAGTGGTCGAAAAAAGGCGGCCGAGACGAGGAGCTGCAAAAGCAGCGGCAACGCTCCAACGCCGTGGGGCACTGGATGCTGCGCGTGACCGCCGACGCCTCGCTCGTCGGCTGCTTCTTTGCGGGCTTCAGCGGTTTTTCCACTTATGACCGTCAGGACCTGATCGGCGCGGCCTATCTCGCTACCCTGGCGCTGATGTTCCACGCGCTGGCCTGGTACATGCGGCCAAAGCCGCAAAAGCATCTGCCCAGGGCGGTGCATGTCGTGCTCTTCCTGGTGCTGCTGACGCTGCTGCTGGCCATCCTCAGCGTTCTCTTAGCCGGCGGGGTCACGGATCCGGAGGATATCTGGATCCTCGGCTGGCTCGCGGCTCTGACCGCCCTGAGCGTCTGGCGGGCCTTCCGAAAGCGGAGCTGAGTTTTGCCCGCCGTCGTTCCGGGCAGAAAAAAGATTTTCGTGTGATTGTTTTGTGACGGTATTCATGGTATAAAGGGACTGTAAGGAAAACAAACGGCCGCTCAGGCCGGGAGCGCTGAGCGGCATCTATCAAAAACGATCGGGAGGTTTTATCATGGAACAGATCAAACTGCAGGACAACGAGCTCGAACAGGTCACCGGCGGCATCGACAAGGACGGCTGGGCCACGGTCACCGGTCTTCACAAGGGCTTCCTGGCCCTTCGCACCGAAGCGGGTTATGACTATGACAACGAGATCAAGGGCAGCGAGAGCTACAACGGCGACCGTCTGCAGATCGTCGGCGGCACCAAGGTCGGCTTTGACGGTGAGACCTACGTCTGGGTGTACAATCCCCGCACCGGCAAGACCGGCTGGGCAAACGCCAGATACATCCGCTGAAAAAGCGCCCGTTACCAAAAGTCAACAGGAAAGCCCGGACTTTTCGTCCGGGCTTTCCTGTTGTATTTATTCTCTGCCTTCGGCAAGGAGGCGCAGGATCTGCACGGCGTTGCTGGCCGCGCCCTTGCGGATCTGGTCGCCGCAGCACCA
>CAMHER010000071.1 GCA_946184215.1 uncultured Clostridia bacterium
CTTTGTAGATATCCCGGTAGCCCCGCATGTAGCTCTTTGCAGTCACAGCGGCGAAGCGATCGCTCCACGACCCCAACTCTTTCTCATTTTCAAGAGAGAAGAATGCGCTCACATCGGTGATCCCGGCCTCTTTGAGCCAGGTCTTCCGCATACGGCCGTATTTGCAGAACGGGGGAGAGTCTTCTAAGACCAAGTCGGGAAGCAGACAGCCGCCGACTTCAGATGCCGTCCAACTCTTTCGTGAGCGCACAGATCTCATCGATCATGTCGCTGACAACACGGATGGCATGACGCAGCGGCAGATCGGAAGTGATATCGACCCCGGCCAGATTCGCCAGTCCGACAGGATCCAGCGTACCTCCCGCGGAGAGCATTCTTTTCCATCGATCAACGGCCGGTGCTCCTTCCCGCCGGATGTCCGTCGCTGTCTGGGTGGCCAGCGTCAGACCCGCGCTGTAGGTATAGGGATACAGCCCCACATAGTAATGCATCTGCCTCATCCAGGTGAGCTCGCAGCCTTCCGTCAATTCTACCGCATCTCCCCAGAAGACCTCCAGACTCCGCCGGAAGAGCCCGTTCAGTACCTCGGCGTTGACGGAACCTCCCGCATCTATGATTTTCAGCACCTCACGCTGATACCAGGCTTCCCGCAAATGCGTCACAAAATTGTGATAATACGTATTTCCCACCAAAGTGGAGAGCACCCAGCGCCTGAAGCGCTTATCGCTGTTGGTTTTCAGCAGGTACTGTCCCAGGAGCAGTTCGTTGAGAGTGGAGGGGGCCTCCACCAGATAAAGGGAGCACTCTCTGTCATAAAAAGACTGTGCCGCATTGCACAGGCGGTCATGGCCTGCATGGCCGAGTTCGTGGGCTACCGTGAAAACATCCGCCATGCGGCTGTTCCATGTCAGCAGGATAAAAGAGTTTTTGCCATAAAGAGATTCGCAGTTTCCCCCGGTATCTTTGCCTTTATTCTTTGCGAAATCAAACCAGCGCCGATCAAACGCTTCATCGACCATCCGTGCATAGTCTTCGCCGAGGACGGAGAGCGCGCCGCGGATAAGCTTCCTGGATTCCGCTATGGTGACCCGGGGATCATAGCCGCTGTCCAGAGGCAGCTTCAGATCGGCAAAGGTCATTCTGTCCAGCCTGTGTATTCCGGCGATCAGGCGGGCGTATTTTCGCATGGAGGGGGCCAGCAGCTCGGTGATAAGGTCGATCTGCCGGTCATACAGATTCTGGCTGATGTGCTGGCGAAAAAGATCTGCTTCGGTTATGGAACGAAATCCCCGCTGCTGTGCTTCTATCCGGCAACGGGTCAGAAAAGCGTTGTAGCAGGCAGCCGTTGTGTTTTCGTATTGCCGCAGCTTATGGGAAAATGCGCGGAAAGCCGCGCGGCGGACCGCCGTATCGGCCTCGAACTCGTAGTCATCCTCAAAGAGTGAATATCCCAAAGGAAAGGTCCTTCCGTCCGCTTCAAAGGGATCAAATCGCATATCAGCTAGTTTGGCGCTTTGATATATTTCGTAAGGGGCGTCCAATACCGGAGAAAAAGCGGCCAAAGCCTTCTCCGCCTCAGGATGCAGTCTGTGGGGTTTGCTGCGGTAGATCTCCTCCAGATAATGGCGGCTGCGGCCGACTCTTTCAAGCGCGGCAGCAAACACGCTGTCATCGGCGGCGCTTATTTCGCTCTCTATGAAAGAGAGCCTGCTTTGAAGTTCGGCGCGGAGAGCTGTCATCTGCGCATTGCGGTCCTGCCGAAGCGTATCCGTGTAATCAACGGAGAGCGACAGCTCCGCATAGGCGGACGTATGCTGCAGCAGAATGCAGAACTGCTCGTACTGTTCCAGACAAGCTATCATGGTGTCCGGCCCGTCCAGTTTCCCTTTAAACTCCGTCACTATGCTTTCGGCGAGGCGCTTCACTTTTTCCACGGCGTCCGTGTATTCTTCCTCGGTTCTGAAAAGCAGCGACAGATCCCATGTCTCGCGCACGGGAACATCTTTTCTCTCAGGTAATTCCATATTAACCTCACACCGCAATATAGATTCTACAGGAGCTCCAGCGATTTCCAGTCTTCCGACTCCGAATTCAGTCCGACTGTGAAACGATACGTTCCCTTGTCCGCATGCAGGCTGCCGTCAGCGGAAACATGGCAAAACGCATCAGAGCCGAGCGTAAACACAAGCTCTCGCTCCTCCCCGGGATCCAGCGCCAGTTTTTGGAATGCCTTCAGTTCTTTTACCGGAGTCAAGGCCTCCGCTGAAGGGCGGCGCATGTACAACTGGACCACCGTCTGTCCGCAGCGCGGGCCGATGTTTTTGACCATAGCTCTCACGGTGACCGGGCCCGCTTCCGCAGCATTCCGGAGTTCCGCTTTTTCCGCACCGAGCTCAAACCCGGAAACCGAAAAATCCGTATACCCCAGACCGTATCCGAAGGGGAACAGAGGGGAATTGGGAATATCGATATAAGCCGAGACATAATACGGTATCTTTGTGTTCTCCGCCTTTGGCCGGCCTGTGTTGAAATGGTTGTAATACACCGGGACCTGTCCCAGACAGTATGGCATGCTCATGGACAGCCTTCCTCCCGGCTCGGCGCTCCCGGTAAGAAGATCGAGTATCCCGTTCCCGCCTTCCGTTCCCGGCATCCATACCAGCAGCACGGACCGGCTCAGCGCGCAAACCTCTCTCAGATCCAGCGGCCTGCCTGTAAAGATCACACTCACGATGTTCCTGTTGGCAAGCTGCAGCGACCTCAAAAGCTTAAGCTGATCCTCCGGCAGCGTCAATTCGCCTCTGCTTGCTCCTTCTCCGCTCATCAGGCGATGCTCCCCCAAACAAGCGACAACTGTTTCGGCAGACTCCGCGGCGGCAACCGCTTCTTTAAGCATGGGATCGTCCGAGATCTCGATCTGAGGAGGAAATGCGTCCTCTCGAAAAGCCATGACTGCGCTCTCTTCAGACTTTGGCCCAAGATCTTCCCGGCATGTCATTCTGCAGCCCTTTGAAAAGATAAACTGTCTGCCCTGCACGCGCGCAAATTCCTCTGCCGCCTGTCTGATGCTGACTGTGTCTTCCGGGTCCGTAGAAACGGCCCAGGCACCGTGAAGCTCTTTGCTATCGACATAGGGTCCTATAAAAACAGTTTTTCTCTCCGGTGCTATCGGAAGAAGCGGCTGCTTGCCGGTATTTTTCAGGAGCACAGAGCATTCACACACGGCCTTCCTGGCAAGCGCCCGGCTGACAGGCGAAAGAATCGTTCTCTCTTCCCCGGCCGGGGTCACTCCTCGAAGCGGATCTTCAAACAGTTTGAGCCGGTTTTTCAGTTCCAGCACCCTGAAAACAGCGCTGTCCAACTGCGCTTCGGTAATCTCACCCTCACAGACGAGCGCCTCCAGATGGCGTGCGTATGCAAACGAGCACATATCTATATCCACGCCGCAATGCATAGCGAGCTTTGCAGCTTGGCGCAAATCACTGCATACGCCTCGCGTCGCCAGTTCTCCGACAGAGTTCCAGTCGGAGATCAGTACTCCTTCAAACCCCCAGTCTTTACGCAGCGTTGATCGAAGCAATTCCTCATTGCCCGTAGCAGGGATGCCGTCAATGGCGTTAAACGAGCTCATAACCATATCCGCTCCGGCATTGAGCGCCTCCCGGTAGGCCGGTAGATAGAATTCCCGCAGCTGGCGCCCGCCCAGATCTGCTCCTGTATAATCCCGTCCCGCCTCTGCAGCGCCGTAAGCGGCAAAATGTTTGATGCAGGACGCGACGCGCCCTTTCTCCGGCATCTTCCCATCACATCCGCGAAAGCCTTCAACAGACGCTTTTCCCAGCTTAGCGTTCAGGAAAGGATCCTCTCCGAATGACTCCATCACGCGTCCCCATCTCGGATCGCGCACAAGGTCAAGCATCGGCGCAAACGTGACGTGAAGGCCTGAGGCGGCACTCTCCGCCGCCGCCGCGGCAGAACACTGCTTTACCAGCTCCGGTGAAAAGGAGGCCCCCAGGGCAAGCGGTATCGGAAAGGCGGTTCGAAGACCGTGGACGACGTCGTGCATGAACAGAAGCGGTATATGGTGAGGGTGCCTCTTCAGATGCTGCATCTGTATATCCGCCGTTGTTTTTGCCCCAAAGATACCAAGCGTACTGCCGACAAGCGCAAGCTCTTCATCTGTCGGCCTGCCGTCCGTTTTTGTTCCCGTATCGGCCACTCCCGACAGGAAATACTGACCGGGAATCTGTACAAGCTGAAAGACTTTCTCTTTCAGACTCATGCTGTTCAGAAGATCTCTAAGCTGTTCTTCTTTCATAGGACATGCCCCCGTTTAGCAGATTGAATCTCTTTATGGCGAGTGATATAATTATTTCGGTTATTGGCAATCATCACTTTTCTTTTTCAAAGGAGGGGGAATGGAAACCATGAGCAAAAAGTCCATATTCAACCGTTTCACTCCGGCTGTGATCATCCCCGTCATTCTTCTTGTGATACTTGTCAATATTGCCAGCTTTACAGTTTTATATCAAAATGACAGACGAGTCGCGAAAACCGCCGCGGAGCTGAATCATCTCTATGTTGCCGAGACGGACAAAAACCTTCGACTTATTCAGGAATATCTGTTTCTGCTGCAGCGCAACGAGGGTTCATTCGACATGATCCGGTCAGAGGACGAATGGACGCGCATGCATGCGAAACTGGAGCTTCAGAAAAGTCTGGAGACCACTATCAGCGGCTTTTCGCTTCTGGATTATATTTTTACTTATGATCTTCAGAGCAGTGAACTGTTATATGCGTATGGTCCGGGCAGCACACAGCAGACGCGCAAGGGTATCCGCACATATCTCGAGAGCGAACTGTTCACGGGGACTCCGGTACCCGGCAATTGGGAAGTTGTGTCTATCGCCGGAGAGAGCTACCTGCTCACCCTTCTGGAGTCAAAAAAAGTCTTTCTCGGGGCTTTGGTTCGAATGGCGGACTTTGAGGAACCACTGCGGCAACTCAGCTCAGAGAGCAGTTTTCTTTCTGTCGTGACGGATGATAAGATGATTCCGGCGAGCCATCTCGTCTTTCTTGAAGAAAACGGTATCCAGCTGAAGGCAAGTACGGACTTCTATCTTACCGGAACCCGAAATCATTATTATGTTCGCACAGACCGCTCAGACGCGGCCCCTTATTGTCTGTGCCTTGTTCTGCCGCGCACTTTTCTGACCGGGCCGGGAGGTTTTTTCCTGATCACGCTCCTGCTGGTATCCGTTTCTGCAGTTGCGCTGATTCCGCTCCTTACCCGCCTTATCCGAAAGGACGTGGTTGAGCCTCTTAAAGTGTTGGACACCGCTATAGAGGAAATCAATTCCGGGGATGCACTCTATCAGATCCCGCTGCGGGACGACCCGGAAGAATTCGTACGGGTTGATAAGGCTTTCAACAACATGACCCGGCAATTGCACGAGGCAAAGATTCGCGCATATGAGGATGTGATCGAAAAACAGAAACTGCGTCTGAGCTATCTTCAGATGCAGATCCGGCCTCATTTTTTCATGAACGCGCTGACAACGGTATCAAACTTTGCCCGCCTCGGGAAGCAGAACGAGCTTGACAGCTTTATCGGATATCTGGCCTCGTATCTGCGCTACATGTTCCGGTCCAACCTCACACTCGTCCCCTTTAAGGAAGAGCTCGCTCATATGGAGACATATCTGTCCATGCAGGAACTGCGCTTCAGCGGTACGCTGAGTCATGTTTTCGACATACCGGAGGATACGAAGACGGTCATGCTTCCGCCTTTCTCGGTACATAATTTTGCCGAGAACGTCATCAAACACGCTATGGCTGAACAGGATCATGTTACTCTTTACCTTCAGGCACGCCTGAAGGACAATGCACTCCATATAACGGTCGAAGATAACGGATCGGGCATGACAGAGGAGGCCCTTCGTCAGCTTAACGATCCGGACTATAAACCGCACGCCGGTCAGAGTATAGGGGTATGGAACACAAGGCAGACTCTGCGGCTTCTGTACGGTGACAGGGCAGGTGTGAAGATCTCGGATTCCCTTCTCGGAGGAACACTCGTGGAACTGACTATCCCATTAGAAGTTGAGGAAAGGATGCGCACGGATGAAGATCCTTTTGTTTGACGACGACAAAAGCACCATTGATATGCTCTTAAGTACAATCGACTGGGAATCCCTCGGTTTTGATGATTTTGCAGCTGTCTACTCCATTGCGCAGGCAAAGGCAGATTTTATAGAAAACGGCCCGGCCGACATCATGGTATGTGATATTGAAGCGCCGGGCGGCACAGGTCTGGACCTGCTGCGCTGGGTGCGGGAAAACGGGTATGGCACGGAAAACATCTTTCTTACGAATTACGATTCCTTTGCGTTTGCCAGCGAGGCAATAAAGCTGGACTGTGTGGAATATATCCTGAAAATGTCCCCCATATCCGATGTCGAAAATGCTGTCAGGCGTGCAATAAACCGGGTTTCTGTCAAAAACCGCCTGCATGCATTTGAAGAAAAAGCGGAACAGGAAAAAACCGCTGACGCTTCCCGCGCAAAAGATCTTCCCGTGTTCCCGGAGGAGCAATGGACGGCACTTCTCGGGGAGGGAGAAAAAGGCCCGCTGTTTCAATCGATCCAATCTTATCTGAATGAACTGAGTGCGGCGGGATGTGCTGATCGTACGGGACTGCTGCGTTTCAGCCATGCTTATCTGCACATGCTTGTCTCGGCCCTGGAACAGAGCGGGATCGCCGCGAACATCATCTTCGGAGAGGGATCCGCTGTGCGTCTGTTCAGCGCCGCTCTTGATTCTCCGTTCCATATGCTGCAGTGGGCCGACTATTCTCTCGGCGTCACCGTTCGGGAACTCGCCGCGGCAGGCGGCAGCGCGCCAGTCATAGAGCAGATCCGGAACTATCTGGACAGTCATTTTACCGAGAAGATTTCCCGAGGCGAGCTTGCCTCCAGGTACTTTTTAAGTCAGGATTACCTTTCCCATGCATTCAGCTCCCGTTACGGCCTAACTATCCCCGAATACATAAACCGTAAGAGAATCGGAAAAGCCCGGGAGGTGCTTGACAGGGGCAAGAATGTAACGGAAGCCGCAAGCGAAGCAGGTTTCGATAACATATCCTATTTCTCAACACTCTTCAAAAAGATGACCGGAGAATCTCCAAGCGATTATATCCGCCGTGTTAAAAACACCATGCAGTCATGATTTCTTTTTGCTTTGCGCAGGGGTCTGTAGAAGGCCCCTGCTTTCTTTATCTAAAAGGATACGGCGTGAGACTGCATTTTTCAATGTGTGACAGCCCGGACAGCAGAAAAGTGAAAACATGGAGCAAAAACGCAAAAGCACATTTCAATCTGCGGTGATAAACTGAATCCATAAAATAACGGAGGTGTCCCTATGAAAAGCTTCGATCGTTCAAAACATTTGCTCGCAATAGTACTCCTGTTGGCTATGCTGCTTGCTCTCCCTGCGTGCGGATCTTCCCCTGCCCCCGCCAGCACCGGTCCCGTAACGATCAAATTCGAGATGTTCTCATTTGGCGAGACACCCGATGAGGCTATGGTAGAAGAAGCTCTGAATAATATCACCCGCGATAAGATCGGCGTTGAAGTCGACATTGAATTCTACAATCTGGCAAATTACGAAGAGCAGATCGGCCTCAAAATGGCCGGAAATGAGGAGATGGATCTTGTCGCCATCCTCGGGGATACCGGAGCCATGGCCCGTCAGGGCGAGCTGATGCCGATCGACAGCCTGCTTGATCAGTATGGTCAGAGCATAAAGGACATCTGCGGCGATCTCCTTTATTACGCTACAATCGACGGGCAGAATTATGGCGTTCCCTTTATGGCAAACAAAAAATATGTCGCCACGCTCATCTGCCGCAAAGATATCCTTGACGAGTGCGGCATCGATCCCCGTTCCATGACCACTCTCGAAGGCGTAGGCAAGGCATATGAGATCGTCAGCCAGAAATATCCGGAAATGACCATGCTGGCTCCGGACGGCGATGGCCTGATCTTCGGTTATTACGGCATCGATAATGAGCATGTGCAGCATGTTTCCTATCTCAGCAGCGATGCTTATTATCTTGTATCCGTTAACGATGAGCCGACCGTCATCAACTTCTATGAGTCAGACTCCTACCGGCGTGAGCTGGATACGATGCGCGCCTGGTACGAGGCCGGCTATATTCTCAAGGATGCGGCAACGACCAGCGAGGTCGGCAGCTTGTCGTATTATGACGGCAGTCTTTTCAGCTACATCAGCAATCAGAACTGCTATGGCGAGAAAGTTGAGCCGATCGTTCATGCAGGTCTGTCCAACATCACATTCCCCAGCTATGCCATTCCGCTGAGCGCCGACGTTGTCACCTCTGCCGATACGCTGGGCGTTGGGATCAGCTCCAACTCCAAAAACGCTGAAGCCGCTATGAAATGGCTCAATCTTCTTTTCTCTGACTCTGAGATGGCGACCACGCTCTACTACGGCGCGAAAGACCATCACTGGCAGATGCGCGACGATGGACTGATCGAGTATTGCGACGGCATTGAAGCGGGCAACTCCGGCTGGGAAGCCGCTTTCAACTGGTGCATCGGAAACTCCGGAGCAAGCTATGTCTTCAAGTCCGTTTCCGATGATCCCGAT
>CAMHER010000072.1 GCA_946184215.1 uncultured Clostridia bacterium
GGCGGATGAGGTGGAATGACCCCTCAGTCGCCTGCGGCGACAGCTCCCCTTTCAGGGGAGCCAAGACACCTCATCAGTCATCCGCCTCGCGGGAGATCGGCGGCTGACAGCTTCCCCTCAAGGGGAAGCCATACAAAAACGAACACAGGAGGAAAACACATGAGCAACGCGAGCGATTTTATAATCGAAAATGGAGCTTTGAAAAAGTACGTCGGCCCCGGCGGAGAGGTTGCGATCCCGGATGGCGTGACGGAAATCTTGGAACGAGCGTTCCAGAATTGTTCCAAACTTGTTTCTGTCGTGATCCCGGACAGTGTGACCGGGATCGGTGCCTTGGCCTTTTTCGGCTGCGGTAACCTGGAAAGCGTTGAGATCCCTACAAACGTCAATAGAATTGGAGAAAGTGCTTTCGGCTTGTGCAAAAAGCTAAAATGTGTAACGATCCCGGAGAATGCGGAGCTTGGAGGGAGCTTGTTTTCCCTTTGCTCCTGCAAGGTCAGATGCAAGCACTTCACGCCGCAGCTTGAGGCTGCCATGAAAGACATCAACGATACGACTCTCTACACGGAAGATGATATCTCCGAGATCCCGGTATCCTTCCGGCGGCGTGCCTTGCTTGGCTTTGTTTCCGAGAAAGAGATCGATTACGATTCCGAACCGGCCAAGTCATATCTCGCTTACGCCAAAAGAAATTCCGGGAAACTGGTCGATCTGGCCGAAAAGCATCCTGGGCTCCTCGGCTTTCTTTGCGTGCACCGGCTGATCGCCGCAAAGGACGTCGACGCATACATGGCCGTCGTGGAAAAAATCGGTGACACAGAGAAGAAAGCGCTGCTGCTGGATTATCAGAATAAGCTTGGTAAAGAAAAGGTATCCAAAGCCCGAGAAAAGAAGGAAAAAGCCAAAGAAGACTATGCCGATGCGCTGGTGGAACGTGTTGCCGCCCGCGATCCGGCCAATGGCATCGCAGGCATGACCTTTGTGGTCACGGGAAAGCTGTGGCCGTGGGGGTCCAGGGACGATATCAAAGCTTATCTGGAAAGCTACGGCGCGCTATTGGGGAGCTCCGTTAATAAAAAGACGGATTATCTGGTGGTGAGCGATCCGAAGAGCCGCTCCGATAAGACGAAAAAGGCAGAAGAACTTGGCGTGCAGGTCATCAGTGAAGCGGACTTTAATGAGATGGTGGGAATGCGGTATAAAGACGCCACTCATGTTTCCATCCTCAAATGGATCCGCACCATTCCGGAAGAGGCGTTTGTACGCTGCAAAAGCATGACCGAGGTGACGATCCCGGAAGGTGTGACAAGCATAGGGAACAAGGCTTTTGAAGGCTGTGGAGCCTTGCAGATCGTCCATCTGCCGGAGAGCTTGACCGAGATCGGAGAAGAGGCCTTTCATAAATGCATCGGGATCGAAAAGCTGTCTCTGCCGGCGGGCATCACCAGAATCGGCAAAGGAGCTTTTTCTGAGTGCCGGGATATCAGCTTCTCCTTCGGCACGCCTGCAGTAAGTGATTTGGTGCGGGAGAGCAGCTTTAATATATCTGACAATGGCGTCTTGTTTAAATACGTCGGTCCGGGGGGAGACGTCGTCATACCCGAAGGCGTTAAAGAGTTCTTCCTGTTCCCCTTCAGCCCAAGCTATGGAAGCCAATCGCAAGTTACAGCCATCACGCTCCCGGACAGCATGACGGTTATATCCGGGTCTGCTTTCTCGGGGTGCTCAAAACTTGAACGTGTCGTCATTCCTGAGAGTGTACAGCGCATTGAAAAAGGTGCATTTATGTCCTGCGTAAAGCTGACGGGGATAAAGCTACCAAAAGGGCTGACCGAGCTCGGGCCTCAGGCGTTCTATAATTGTAAAAGCCTGAAGTCGGTGGTGCTCCCGGAGGGAATCTCCGTCGTTGAGGACAGCGTTTTTATGTTCTGCACGGCTCTGGAGAGCGTAACGCTCCCGCGTTCCGTGGCCGAGATCAAAGACAATGCGTTTAACGGATGTGAGAAGCTGTCTCGCGTGATCCTTCCGGAAGGGCTGCGCAGCATTGGCGCGCATGCGTTCACCGGCTGCAAGGCTCTTGCAGAGATCAACATCCCGGACAGCGTGATCGAGATCGGAGAAGGAGCCTTTGGCGGCTGCACCGGCCTGATGACAGTGCGACTGCCAGCGGGCTTGCGGGAGCTGCGCGACTCCGTTTTCGCTTCCGCCGGGAGCCTTGTGGGCGTGGACATCCCCGAGAGCGTGACGAGCATCGGCAGCGGTGCGTTCGCGTATTGCAGCAGTCTGTCCTGCATAAAAATCCCCAAAGGCGTGACCAATATAGGCGCCGGTGCTTTTGCCGGATGCACTGCTTTGCCGGAGATCGGCATAGATGAGGAGAATGCCTGCTACACCGGCGTTGACGGCGTGCTGTTTAACAGAGAGAGAACGGAACTGATTCAGTATCCATGCGGGAGAGTCGGCAGCTACACGATCCCCGACGGCGTGAGGAGCATTCGCTTTGAGGCGTTCCGCTGGTGCCCTGGATTAACGGAGGTCGTGATCCCGGAAAGCGTGACGAGCATCGAAGGCTATGCCTTTTCCGTGTGCAAAGCCCTTACCAGTATAAGAATACCTGAAAGCGTAACAGAAATCGGGGAAAAGGCCTTTGCGGGATGTGGCAGCCTCACCATCCACGCACCTGCAGGTTCCTACGCCGAGCAGTATGCGAAGGCGAAAAACATCCCCTTCGTGGTGGAGTAACAATCCCGACCTCGATGTGGCCTTTGTCTTTATCGACGACGGCATCAACAACTACGATGTGCCGCCTTGGGCGATCAAGTTGGTATTGCAGAAGGAAGAGATGTAACTCAACCGCGTAGGGAGGCATCCCCAGATGCCTCCGCAGGCCACAAACAAAGTCAGTAAACGGCGGAGCGATCTGGGGATCGCTCCCTACGCGAGGGATCGTACAAAAGAGGTACACGCCATGAACATCAAACAAGCCAAGGAACAGATCAAGCACGCCATGACGGCGTATTTCACCAAGGACAAGTTCGGAAACTATGTGATCCCCATCGAAAAGCAGCGGCCGATCTTTCTCATGGGGCCTCCGGGCATCGGCAAGACCGCCATCATGGAGCAGATCGCCCAGGAGCTGGGCGTGGCGCTGGTGAGCTATTCCATGACCCACCACACCCGCCAGTCGGCGCTGGGCCTGCCCTTCATCGAGACCAAAACCTACGGCGGGCAGGAGTACAGCGTCTCGGAATACACCATGTCGGAGATCATCGCCGCCTGCTACGATATGACCGAGGTCACCGGGCTCAAAGAGGGCATCCTCTTCCTGGATGAGATCAACTGCGTCTCCGAGACCCTGGCCCCCTCCATGCTGCAGTTTTTGCAGTACAAGATCTTCGGCCGCCACCGGGTGCCGGAGGGCTGGATCGTGGTCACGGCGGGCAACCCGCCTGAGTACAACAACTCCGTGCGGGACTTCGACATCGTCACCTGGGACCGCCTCAAGCGCATCGACGTGGAGCCGGACTACGACGTGTGGAAGGAGTACGCCTACAAATCCGGCGTACACCCAGCCATCACGACCTATCTGGACATCAAGAAGGCGGACTTTTACAAGATCGAGACCACGGTGGACGGCAAGAGCTTCGTCACCGCCCGCGGCTGGTCGGATTTGAGCGACATGATCCGACTCTTCGAGCAGAATGACATCAAGGTGGACGAGAGCCTGGTGGGGCAATATCTGCAAAACCGCAAGATCGCCAAGGACTTCGCCGTGTACTACGACCTCTTCAACAAGTACCTCGCGGATTACCAGATAGACAAAATCCTCGCCGGGGTGCCGGTGGAGGTCATCAAGGGCCGCGCCCGCGCCGCTCGCTTTGACGAGCGGCTGAGCCTGCTGGGCCTGCTGCTGGACGCGGTGACGGGTGAGCTGCGGGAGGTCTGCAACGAGGAGAAGGCCCAGACCGAGCTGCTCGCGGCGCTCAAAGCTGTGCGGCTGGAGCTGGCTCGTCCCGGAGCCGACCCGGACGCGGCGCTCAATAAGCAGATCGCCCAGCGGCAGAAGACACTGGAGAGCGGGCGGAAGTCCGGCTCTCTGTCGGCTGACGATCAGTTCGCCCAGCAGAGCGTGATCGCCGCGCTGGAGGCCGAGCGGGCGCTTCTGACCCGCGAGCCGCCGGAGAACGGCAGCGCTGCCTTTGCCCTGCTGAAAGCCGATTTCGACAAGCGCACCAAGGCGCTGAAAAAGCACGCCGAGGACGCGGGCAGGAAGCTCTCTCACATGTTCAAGTTCTGCGAGGACGTGTTCGAGGAGGGACAGGAGATGGTCATCCTGGTCACGGAGCTGACCATCAGCTACTACGGTGCGCGCTTCATCTCCCGCTACGGCTGCAAGGAGTACTTCGCCCACAACAAGGAGCTGCTCTTCTACGAGCGGCAGAAGGAGATCATCGCCGAGTTGGAAGAGTTGGAGCTGTAAAGCCCTCCCGCTTGCTTGTAGGGGCCATTCACGAATGGCCCGTGTGCAGACATGACGGGTGCTTCGTGAAGTAAACGCGTAGGGAGGCATCCCCTGATGCCTCCACAGACCATGCACCTTGGGGGGCTACGGAGCGATCAGGGGAGAAGGTGAATTGCCTCGAAGAGGCAAGAGAGGCCGGCCTGGGCCGTCGCTCCCTACGCAGAACGAAACGGCAAGCTGTCGCAGATCTGCGGCAGCTTGCGGCGTTTTGGGGATTTTCGGTTGAAAACAGTTTCTATACCCGATATAATGAGCTTATCTGAACCCGGAAAAACGACACGCAGGAGGAATCAAACATGAGCAATCCCGATGATTTCATCATCGAAAACGGTGTTTTGAAAAAGTACGTCGGCCCCGGCGGAGACGTGGTCATCCCGGACGGCGTGACGAGCATCGGTAACGGCGCATTCGAGGACTGCTACAGTATAAAAACCGTCTTTATTCCGGACGGCGTTAAAAAAATAGGTAAAGATGCCTTCAAGAACTGCCGCAAGTTGAGTGGGATCCGTCTGCCGGCCAGCCTTAGCAGCATCGACAACAATGCTTTTCGCGAGTGCCGCGAACTTACGCAGCTGGACATTTGCGACGTTGCTGCGTGGTGCGCGGTCACATTGGCCAACGATTACGCCCATCCGCTCTATGAGTCCGGCAAGGGCAATTGGAGAATGAACGTGCCGGGCAAAAGTGGCAGCCTGCTGCTGAACGGGCGGCCTGTCTGCGAGCTTGTCATTCCGGAAGGCGTATGCGAAATCGCCCAGTCGGTATTTACGAACTGCGGTAGCATCACCGCTGTCTCGATTCCGCCCAGTCTGAAAAAAATAGATCCAAACGCCTTCTATAACTGCGCGCAGATCAAAACGGTCAACATCCGGGATCTGAATGCATGGAATAGTATTTCTTTCACTGCTAAACCCGGTTGGGGCACTTCTTATACCGGTAGTGCTGCAAATCCGCTGCGCAACGGCGCAGTGCTGGTGCTGAACGGAGAGGTGATTACCGAATTGAGGCTCTCTGGTGAACTGAAGGAAATAGGCGATCATGTCTTTTCCGGCTGCGGCAGCTTGACGAGCGTGACTTTTGAGGAAGGAATCGCCAGGATCGGGCAGAACGCATTTCAAGGCTGTGGTAGCCTGCATTCTGTTTTTGTTCCCAAGAGTATGAGGAAAATCGATTACGATGCTTTCAATGGCTGCAAGAACCTTCACGTCGTCTACATCGAGGATTTGGGCGCATGGCTGCGCATGGATCAGAATTCCGGAGGCCTGCTCAGCAACGGTGCCGATCTGCTGCTGCATGGAGAACCGGTGCGGGAAATCACAATCACGGAAGAGCTGACGAAGATCAACAGTCATGCCTTTGATGGCTGCCGCAGCCTGACGAGTGTAACAATCCCGGAGGGCGTGACGAGCATCGGCGGGGCTGCGTTCGAGGGTTGCGAAAACCTCACATGCGTGATGATCCCTGAGAGCGTCAAAACCATTTATCCGGATGCTTTCCAGAATTGCAGCAATCTGAAAAGCGTAACAATCCCGGGGGGTGTGACGAGCATCGGAAACGATGCCTTCAATGGCTGCAGCAAGCTGGAGGCTGTGACGATCCCTGCAAGCGCGTCCAGCATCGGCTACGGCGCCTTCAAAGGCTGTGAAAGTTTGCGTCATGTCACCCTGCTTGCGAGTCCGGCTGTCACAGGCTGGGGCGAAAGTTGGGATACGCCCTTTGCGGGCTGCAAAACAGATGTCTGGGTCGCGCAGTGGACGAAGAACACGACGAAGCTGCTCGCGAATGCAGAGCTAAGAGCGATCCACACCGACAGTATATCCGCCGTCCCGTCGATGTACCGTGCATTGGCTGCTCTGGGTTTCGCGGCGGAGGAAAAGCAGGACCTGAGCACGACGCGCGCAGCGGAGCACATGGCTTTTCTGAAAAAGCACGCCGCGAAGCTGTGCTCGCAGATGATGGAGCATCCGGAGGCGGTCTATTTCCTCTGCGAACAGAAGCTGCTCCCGGCCGCCGCGCTGGACGAATACATGAAAGTAGCGACCGAACATAACAATGTGGAGCTCAAGGCGCGCTTACTATCCTATCAGAACGAGCTGGGACACGGTGCGGTCAGCAAGGCACGCGCGAAAAAGGAGAAGGTCAAGGAGGAGTACGAGGACGCGTTGGTGGAGCGCATGGCGGATCGCGACCCGTCAAAAGGCATCGAGGGCCTAACCTTTGTGATTACCGGAAAAATGTCCTATGCTTGGAAATCCAAAACGGAAGTGAAGGAATATCTCGAGTCCTACGGAGCAAAGCTCGGATCCTCCGTCACGAAGCAGACGGATTATCTGGTGGCGACGAGCGAGGCGGACAGCAACTCAGAGAAAAGCCGTAAGGCGCGGGACTACGGCGCGCAGGTGATCACGGAGGAAGAATTCAACAAGATGGTCGGGTGGCGCTACAAAGACGCGGTGCAGATCGCGATCCCAGCCTGGGTGAAGAGCATCCCGGAGAATGCATTCTCCCACTGCGATAAATTGACAGACATCACGATCCCGGAGGGTGTGACGAGCATAGGCAAGAGTGCCTTTTCTCTGTGCCGAAACATGACGAGCATCACGATCCCGGCCAGTCTGAAAAGCGTCGGGGTTCATGCGTTCTACTCCAGCCAAAAGCTGAGAAGGGTCAACATCTGCAACATGAAAGCCTGGTGCGAGATCGACTTTGATACTTCTTCCAACCCGATCTCTCGGGATATGTTCGACGACAAAGGGCCGGCCAATAGCAGGCAACTGTTTTTGGATGGGACTCCGGTGCGGGATTTGATCATTCCTGACGGTGTACAGCAGATTGGCAGGTACGCGTTCCAGGATTATTCGCTTCTCACGAGCGTGGTGATTCCGGAGGGCGTGACGAGTATAGGAGAATGCGCATTTGCAAATTGCGGGAATCTGACAAGTGTTACGATACCTAAGAGCCTGAAAAACATAGGGAGAGGTGCATTTCTTGACTGTAAAAACTTGAAAACGATCCATATCAGCGATTTGAAAGCTTGGTGTGAGATCAAGTTTGAGTGTTGGGGACATCCGCTCTCCTGTGCCGAAAGCCTTCTTCTGAACGGGGAAGAAATCCGGAATCTTGTGATTCCGGACGGCGTAAGCACGATTTCTGATTATGCGTTTGTGAATTATAAAATGCTCACCAGTGTGACGATCCCGGACAGCGTAACAGACATTGGCAGCTCTGCGTTTCTCGAGTGCAGCGGTCTGTCTGCGGACGCGGAGGGCTTTGTTATCGTTGGAACGCTGCTGGTCGCTTACAAGGGATCCGACACAAATGTGACGATCCCAGAGGGCGTGACGGGTATCGGCGGCAGCGCGTTTTCCGGCTGCAGCAGCTTGGAGAGCGTGACGATCCCGGACAGCGTAACGAGCATCGGAAGCAGTGCATTTTCCGGCTGCAGCAGCTTGACGAGCGTAATGATTCCGGCTGGAGTAACCGAAATTGAAGAACATTCCTTTCAGTATTGCGGCAATTTGTCAAGTGTCACCCTTCCTGAAAGTTTGACCAGCATCGGCTCGTGGACCTTCTACAACTGCAGCAGCCTAATGGACATCACGATTCCGAAAAGCGTAAGAAGCATTGGCAGTCTGGCCTTTTACGGCTGCAAGAAGTTGAATGAAATCACGATCCCGGAGGGCGTGACGAGCATCGATTACGGGACCTTTTCCGGCTGCCGCAGCCTGACGGACATAACGATCCCCGCAAGCGTGAAAAAGATAAATAGTCAAGCCTTCGAGAAATGCCCCAAGCTCACGATCCATAGGCTCGGGGACTTAGAGTAGACAATATGTTTTTCGGATGATAGAGTCGTCTTTTCTCCACAATGGAAATCGAATGAAGTCAATATAGGAGGCAGCTTCCATGAGCAATCCCGGCGATTTCATCATTGAAAACGGCGTTTTGAAAAAGTACGTCGGCCCCGGCGGGGACGTAGTTATCCCGGACGGTGTGACGAGCATCGGCGAGGAGGCGTTTCGTGCCTGCAGCAGCCTG